>NZ_DKHD01000045.1:0-57436 GCF_002453565.1 Pseudomonas sp. UBA6753
GTAACCGTAGCCAGATGATCGAGGTGATGCTCTGGACGTTGGAAAGTGCTGAAAGTTTACAGGCGCGGCTGGTGCAGTTGCGCGAAGGTGCAGCCGGTGGCGTCGGGGCGCTGGTGCGCAATGTCGTGATTGGTGCGGGTACGCTGCGTGCGCAGGTTACGGGTGGTTTGAAGATCAGTTCTACGGCCGCGCAAAGCGTGGCAAGCGATGCGATGCGCAGCCTGCGGGATGCTGCAGCGAGTAGCGGAAGTGTCGGGCTGCTATTTGCCTTGGGCAGCATGTGGTTCCATCAGGACAGCTTGGGCAAGAACTATCGCGCGTTGCAAGGGACGCATCAGGACAATCCGGAGGCGCTTGCGGCGATCTGGTCTTCTTCGCTTGGGTTGTTGGGTGCCAGCGTCGAAGCGGCGGGACTGGTTGTTGCGCTTGTGCGTCCGAAGATACCGTGGCCGGGGACGGTGACAACGATCTCATTGGGGACTGGTATTGCCAGATTCGGCGCGGGGATTTCTGCGCTTGCTGGTGTCATGGATGCGGCTCAGTACAGGTATGCAAACCTTAGATCCGAGAGAGTGGGAGATGGCTCTGCAGCTCGCCTCTACCGGTTCGCAAGTGCCACTTCATTCGGGGCCGCAGCATTTGGCGTCTGGGCCGCATTTGGCCCCAGCGCTTTACTTGGCCCGATAGGCATAAGCATCACCTTGGGCATAGCAGCCTATCTGCTTGCAACTTCAGCCAAGCACAAAGAATCATCAGCAACGCAGATTTGGGCCAGAAATACCAAGTGGGGGTTACCGGAATCACATCGCCAATGGGTGACCAACACCGATATGGACGCGGCCATTGCCGCTCTCAATGCATCCCTCCTCGGTTTGGAGGCGGAGGTCTCGATTCAAATCCAATTCGAAATCAATCACTCGATCCACAAAGAAAATGCGTCAACGATATTTACCAGTGATGGTAATGCGGTCCCGGCAAGCGTCGGCCTGATTTTCTTTATTCGCATTCCAAACTTCAATCAGCACCTGTCGCATTACGAGTGGAGCTTAAGCCTGTACCACGGACCTAG
The DNA here is from genome assembly GCF_002453565.1 of Pseudomonas sp. UBA6753. Lineage (NCBI taxonomy): Bacteria > Pseudomonadati > Pseudomonadota > Gammaproteobacteria > Pseudomonadales > Pseudomonadaceae > Pseudomonas > Pseudomonas sp. UBA6753. Next base: position 1,070 of record NZ_DKHD01000045.1, read on the forward strand.
AGGTAGTGAATTAGCTGTACTGTCCGCAGACAGTTCGTCGCCGTTGAAACTGCAAGCTCAAGACAGAGCGACCAATAAGCTCTTCTCAAGACCACCCGATATGCAGCCATTCACAAAGGTCGACCCATTGACTAAAGCCCTCACCATTCAAGGGGCGCTGCCATTGTCCGACCATCACACCATCCAGGCAATAGAGTTCACCCTAAACTTCTGGCCTGACAAAGACGACAAAACAACACTTGCTCAGATTGTATTAATAGAGAATGAGATACGCACCAACAAGAGCAAAAATCAATGAGCCGCCCAAGACTGATTCCACCCTGCACTGGCTGGCAAGAAGACTTGCCATCGCCCTTCGATGCACCGATTCTAGAACCTGGCTTGGCTCCCCATACGCCGAACTTTCAAGATGATATTTACCTCGAGATTTGTCGCTCAGCAATGGCGTATCGTGGGATCGTTTCGATATTGGCACTTATCTTTCTGATTTCGATCCTGGTTGACCTTCCTTGGGTGATCAGGCATACGGACCCAACGGACATCGAGAGTGTTCTTCAGGAAATTATCATGCTCTCATTGTCAGCATGGTGCACCGTTGTCCTGTTCCGGGCAGACCTCTCAGCGCCCCGAGACCTGCCCATTCGCTTCAACCGGGCCCGTAATAAAATCTACGCCTACAACTTCAAGCATCAATGGTGGAACCCATTCGACAAGGGCAAAGTCGTACCGGTCAGTTACGACTGGTCCCAAGTCCGCGCCGAGCGCTGGTCCCAGACCGGCGCACTGCCAAACGGTGGGTTAATTTTCAAATGGGGTGTCACACTCTCCATCGTTGCACCAGGCACAAACAATGTCATCGACCGTTTCCCTCTGGTCACGATGGGCGCCAATGAGCATGCCTGGGCCTACATCTGCACCTACATGCAGGAAGGCCCCTCAGCCCTGCCACCACCCGGCCCCCCCAAGGATCACAACGATGTGCTCTGGTGTGAGTTCGCCCTGCGCCTGGCACCCAAAGTGAGCTGGCCAGCTGATATGGACCTTGAATCGCGAACCGCACCTTGAACCGGCCACGGCGGGTGCGCCTCACTCAATCTCCCGCCGGCACATCCACCACCTTCCAGCTGTCATCCGGGTCGAAGCGTTTCATCTCCTTGGCCAGCTTGTCGCCGTGCGGCCCGAGGTCTTTCTCGAACACCTCGCCGTCATGGCTGATCATGAAACTCATCACCCCGGTGTCATCGTACCTGGCCGGCCAGGCGACCATGGCAAAGCCACGGCTCATCTGGTTGCCGATCAGGTAGCTGTAGGCACCGCCGGGGGCGGACGGGCCCTGTGCATCGAGGATGCGGAAGTGGTAGCCATACCAGGCGTCGCCGACCATGTCCTGGCCGAACAGCGGGCCCAACGGGCTGACCTGGCCATCGCCGTCGTCGTCCCAATACAGCCCATCATGCTTGCCGGGCTCGCTGAATATCTTCTGCGCGTATTCCAGCGCACCGTTGCCGTTGTGGTCCTGGCTGGCGTAGTCCATCTGCGCGTCGTGGTAGGCCAGCATCGACTGCATGGCACCCAACTCGTTGCGGCCAATACGCCGGGCGCGAATTTCAGAGCTGCCGGCCTTGAGATCGAAACGCCAACCCTCACTGCCTTTGGTCAACGGTATGGGCAACGTCCAGTGATCACTGCCCACCGCGAGGATGGCCTTGTTTGCCCCCAACATGTCGATGCTGTGCTGCGCGCGATACTGCGCCAGGAACGTGTCTACGTCACTGCGTTGCACACCGCCGCGCGGTATGTAGGTACGCCAGTCATCACCCAGCAACTGGGCCAGACGGGCTTCGTCAGGCTTGTCTTCACCCAGCGCCGCAACAAAGGATTCCACGGCCTTTTCCGGTGTCGGGAAGACTTTCTGCGCAGCGGCCAGGGTTGACCAGGCCATACCGGCTGCGATTGCCAGTGCCGCTATCGATTGACGGTTCATCGACGGCCACCTCCCCCGCGGCGTGCGGGCGCACTGGGCCGGGAAATCTGGTGCCCGGCGGCTCGCGATGCGCTCGGGCGCTGGGCGAACGACTGGCTGGTGCGGCCACGGCTGGCCTGCGCGCTGGTGCGCGAGGGTGAACGCACGCCGTCGAAGGCATTGTTACGCGCCCGGCCGGCGCTATTGGAAGGCCGGTTTTGCGCCAGCTGCCGCCCCTGGCCTTCGCCCTGCCTGCGCTGGCTCACCTGGCTGTTCTGCTGCCGAGCCTGGGTGTTGCGGGTTTCCTGTCGGCGGTCGGTCGCCCTCGGGTTGTCGCTACGAGGTTGCATGCGGTTGCCGACCGAATTACCCGCTTGCGCCTCGCGCATCTGCTGGCGTGCCTGGCGGTTGCTGGTGGCCGGCCGTTCGATGCCGGCCCGGTCCATCGACGCCCTGGCCTTGTCCCGCGCCTGGGCGCGCTGGGCGTCATCGCCACGGAAGGCAGTACGCTGGGTGGCACCGTCCAGCTGGCGACCGTACTGCTGGCGGCTGCGGGAGTCGCGGTACGGCACGCCGTCGCGGTTGGCGGCGTTGTGCTGCCATTTGTTCTGGTTGTTGGTGATGCGGTTGTTGGCGTTGATGTTGTTGTAGCGGTTGACGTCGATGTCGATGTCGTTGTTGCCCCAGTCACAGTCGCCCCACAGCGAGGCAACGATCGCCACGCCGGTACCGAAGGCCAGGCCCGCCACCAGCGCGGAACCGGGGTAGTACATGGGCGGTGGCGGGTAGTACGCCGGCGGCGAAGCCGGGTAGGCCCAGGTGCCGTAGGTGGTGGTCGGGTTGTAAGTGGGCACGTACACCACTTGCGGGTCGGACGGCTCGATGATGATGATGGTGGGCGGGCTGCTGGCCGTAACCACCTGGGTGCTGCTACCGCTGGAGGCCGGTGCCGGTGCCGGGGCGGTCTGCACGGTCACGTTCTGGTACTGGTTGCTCTGCAGGTTGCCGGCGGCCTGGGCCTGGTGACGCAGGCGCTGCACGCCGCCCATGACATCGTCGGGCTGCGCGAGGAAGGCATCGCCCAGCCGCTGCACCCAGACCGGGTCCTGCCCCAGGGTTGCCAGCACCTGCGGGAAGGCCACCAGCGCTTGTACGCTTGGGTCCCAGGGCTGGTTCGCCACCTTCTTGACGGCATCGTCGCCGGTGGCCTTGGGGTTGGCCTTGGACCAGGTCACCGCTTCGCTCACCTGCCCCGGATAAGTGGAGGCCATCAATACCTGGGCCAGCAGCGCATCGGGGTACAGCGCGATGGGCGCGAGCATCTGGTCCAGTTGCTCCTGGGTGAACACCGGGTCCTTGGCCGCGACCGTGTCGGCTTGTGGTGCCGGGTCGGGGGCAGGTACGTCTTCTGCCAGCACCAGGCCGGGCGTGGCGCTCAGATAAAGGATTACCGACAGGACCGCTGACAGTGGGATGCGCATCGCTTCTCTCCATGAGATCAGACCGCGTGGATTAAGGGTAGCAATGGCGATGCTTTTGGCCAGATGTGCGGGCGCAAACTTTTCGCGCTCTAAAGGTGAGGGTGGTTGCTGCTTTTGAATCTATATCAGGGCTGGGCTGAGATCTGTAATTGACTGTACCGGCCCTTTCGCGGGCACGCCCGCTCCCACAGGGTCACCACAGGTTCGAACATTGTGGAGTACCTGTGGGAGCGGGCGTGCCCGCGAAGAGGCCGGCGCATGCATAAGACCTTATCCAAAAAGGAGCCCACCCCGATGAACACGCCCCGCTTCATCGCCGTCATCATGCTGGCCGTGCTCTGCACCTCGGCCTGGGCGGCCACCGACCGCGCCGAACGGCGCCGCGAGGCCCGCGATGTGCGGCAGGAAACCCGCCAGGACGCGCGGCAGACCAAACAGGATTGCCGCCACGCCGACCAGCAAAGCAACGCCGGCTGCCGACAGGACAAACGCCACACCAAGCAGCAAGGCCGTGAGCGCGCCCGCGACATGAAATACTGAGCGGGCGGTGCTCAGCCGCCCAAGGCGATGATCGCCAGGATCAGTGACGCCCCGACTACCGCCAGGACCACGCCGGTCAACAGGGTGCGGCCACCGGAGTAGCGTGCCAGCAGCCAGCCCGCAAGGAAGAGCATGGCCAGGGCGACCAGGTTCGACACACGGATGGCCGTACCGGTGGTCTCGATCAGCAGGAACGGAATGACCATCGGGAAAGTTGCCAGTACCACCAGCAGGAAAGTGGCCAGGGCCGCCTTGAAATCATCCAGCCCCAGGCGTGCCGGCAGCGGGCGGCCAGCATCACGCAGCATGCGCCCGCGCAGCATCTCCAACCCGTCTTCATCCAGTGCCAGGCCGATGCGCTCTGGCAGCGTATCGGCAATCAGCCTGCGCCCCTGGGTGATATCACCGGCTTGCAGGCGGGACAGCAAGGTCCGGCTGCGGGTGCGTTCGGTCCAGGTACGCAGCAAGTAGATGACGGCATCGGCCAGGCCCCAGGCCAGGTTGCAGCCGAGCGCGGCAATCAGCATCAGCCGCGCGTCTTCACGCCCTGCGGTGGCCACGCTCAGCGAGCCGATGAAGGTCATCGCCATCAACAGGCCGAAGATGACTTCGGTGATCCGGTCGATCGGTTCCAGCACGCCCCATTTACGCGGTTGCTCGTCTTGCCCCATCGCACCCTCCCAGGAACCATCGATAGTCACTATCGAGAATGGCAATTTCTGCCGAACGACATGGCCGAATAACCTAGCTCCATCGACTCGCCGCCCACTACCCCGGCCCCTGGAGCTACCTGATGAACACCTTGGCCCGCCTGCTGTCCGCCACCCTTGCCGTTATTGCCATCGCCATCATCAGCGGCTGTGCCAGCCACCCCGAACTGCGCCCCTACACCGCCGAGGAAACCCGTCAACTGCAACTGGAAGCCTTGCAACGCCGTGGCCTGTCGCTGGACGACTACGAGCAGCAACGGCGGGTAATCCAGCGTGCCGGCAACCTGCCTGTGGTGACCGAAGCTGCCGACGCCGACCGTTCGAGCAAAGGCTGATTGGGCTCGCCAGCGGTTCCCTACCGCTACCTGCACAGATTGGGCTGCGAGGTGAGGTTGCTCCATTATAGTCAGCCAGGCATTGCAGGCCCCGACAGCCATGCCCTGTCACGCCCTTCACCCTTTTAGCGGCGCGGCGCCAGCGCCAGGGCGATACCGCCCAGCACCACCACGCACGCCACCAGCAAGCGCAACGACAATGGCTCGCCGATCAGGCCAACCCCGCCAAACGCCGCAATCACCGGGACGCTGAGCTGCATGGTCGCCGCCTGCTGCGCGCTGACTTGCCTGACCACGCCGTACCACACGGCATAGCCCGCACCCGAGGCCAGCACACCGGAGCCCAGCGCATACAGCAAGCCGAGCGGGCTCAGGTGCAAGCCAGCGCCCAGCAACAGCACCGGCACCAGCAGCACCAGGCACGGCAGGCTCCGGGCGAAATTGCCGGCAGTGTCGGCCAGCGGCCTGGGTGAGCCTTTGCCCAGCAGCGTGTACACGCCCCAGGCCACGCCGGACAGGGCCATCAGCAAGGCACTGGCAAAGGGTGGCGCCGCGGTACCGGGCATCAGCAGCACCAGCAGGCCGGCGAAGGCGATCAGCATGCCCAGCAGCATCCGCGCGGTGATAGGTTCGCCTTTGTACCAGGCAAAGCCGAACATGGTGATCTGCACCGCGCCGAACAGCAGCAACGCCCCCGCGCCTGCGCCCAGCTGCAGGTACGCCGCAGAAAACAGGAACGCGTACAGGAACAGTGCCAGGCCGCCGCGCCAGCTGCCCCCCATGGCAAGCGCGGGTTTGCGCAGGCGGAGCAACAGCAGCAGGAACAGTGCACCACTGGCCAGGCGCACCATGGTGAAGGATGCCGGGTCGATGGCCCCGTCCTTCAGCGCCAGCCGGCAGAACACCGAGTTGGCAGCGAAGGCCACCAGGCTGAAAAGCGCAGGCCAGACCCAGGCCCGGGCCTTGCGGTCGGTGAGCGTGGTGGTGCCGCTGCTCATGGTGTGGTCACCTCTGAGATCGATTGTTGTCATGGCGGCCATACCGGTAGGGCCAGCACCGATATACAACATAGTGTTTATCTGACGCCACCACCGAATCGCCCGGACCTATACCGCTGCCACCGCCTCGATCTCCACCAGCATGCCGTCCAGCGCCAGCCGGGGTACCGGTATCAGCGTGCAGGTCGGCTTCATGCAAGGGCCCCAGGCCCTGTCAGCCTCGGCTACCCACTCACGCAGGCGCGTTTCGGAATGCTCGACGATCAGCAGAGTCAGCTTGAACACCTGGGCCAGGCTGGCGCCTTTCGACGCCAGGGCAACCTCCAGGTTGGCCAGTGCCTGGCGCGCCTGCTCGGCGAACAGCGGCGACAGTTGCCCGTTGCGGCCCTCTCCCCCCTGGCCGGCGATGAACAGCAGGCGGCTGTCGGCATGCACCTCGGCGACATGGGAATAGGCGTTGCCGCTGGGGTCGTACAGGCCTTCGGGATTGCTCAGCTGGAACGCGGTTGAATGGCTCACGGTAAACCCTCGATCAGTTGGAAGAGGGACGGAGTATCGAACCTTGAGTTAACTCGAGGTCAAGCGCGGTTTTCAGGGGCGGGCTTGCCCGCGAAACAGGCGTCGACTGTAGGACGTTTCGCACAGCGCAAGAGCTTCCGTGAACCACGCGTTCATATGCGAAGTGGCCATCAGGCGCTAGATTGCGAGGCCCGGCATGGAGGCCTGTACGTAACAAGGATAAAGCGATGAGCAAATACAATTTTCAACTGGCCTACACCATCAAGCCAAACAACCCTGCACGAGATGAAACCGATGCGGCGCAGGCCCGTCTGCACCTGCGCGAGAAAATTGGCCTGGACACCGTCGAGCACATTGAGACCACCCTGCTCGGGATGGTCACACTCAAAGGCGCCACACTTGCAGAGCGCAAGCGCGAAGCCGAAAAGCTGCTTCACGACTACATCCATGAAGCGCTCAAGCAACTGCGTGTGCTGTCGACCGTGAAGTTCTACGGTTGCCTGATGGTGGACGGGCTGGGCGCAGCCATTCGCTTCGACATCCTGCCCAAATGAACAGCGACGGCATCAGGCGCCCCCGCGCCTGATGCCGCGCACCGTCATTTTTCCTGCAGTACCGCCCTGCCCTTCACCGCCCGAGGCCCGCGCCAGGCCCAGAACAGCAAACCGGGGAATGGCGCGTAGACCACGAACACGATCCACAGCATCTTGCGCTCGGCGCGCCGGTCACTGCCGATGATGTGCCAGATAGCCCAGATTTCCAGCAGGATCACAAAGGCCGCGACGATGATCCAGATCGTTCCGATTTCCATAGCGCTCTCCCATTTGGCATGTAATGGGTTGGGTTGCAGAGGCTGCCGAGGGTTCAGATTGATTTGGCTGGCGGCATGGCACCGCTCCTACAGGGAGCAGTGACAGCTCTCAATGCCGTGGTGCAGTCTCCAGCGCCGCCTTCAACGCCGGCGCATCGGCAAATGCCCGCTGGCTCACCAGCTTGCCTTGCTCCAGTTGCAACCACTGCACCTGGCCATCCTGCCCGGGATAACGGCTGGCCACCTGCCCGTCACGGTCGAGCAGCACCCGGTAGTTGTAATCGCGCATGGCGGGGATGGCGAACAGCTTGCTGATCAGCGCCGGCATGCGCTGGATGTCGGCGACGAACACCGCATCGCGCGCTTCCAGGTAACCCTTGGGCTGTTCGGCCAGCGCCGCCTTCACCAGCTTGGCACCGTCCATGTCGCGCGCCACCAGCAGGATGTGCGTACCGGCGCCAAGGCTGTAAGCCTGGTCGTGCTGGTCGAGCAGCGTCCACGGGGCGAGCTTGTGGCCCGGTTCCAGGGCATCGGCCAGCAATGGCATCAGGCAAAGCAACAGAGCAGCGGCGTACTTCATCAAGGGTATCCTCAGTGACGGGAGCATCAGCATAACGGCAACGGGCCAAGCCAGACAGGTTGCCTGAACACGACCTCGAACACGACACGGCCACCCGGGAGATTGTCTTTCCCCCGGCCACCCGCCACACTCTCGAGGCCAGCCAGGAAGCGGAGTCCAGAGTGCCCACGCCACGCCAGTTCAGCAAGAAGACCAGTACCAGCAACATGCTGCGGCTGAAGTCCACCAGCGCCAATGCCCAGGCCCCCTATCGGGTCGATTTCGTATTGCTCGAACACTTCTCGATGGCAAGCTTCACCGTGGCCATGGACGTGCTGGTCACGGCCAACCTGCTGCGCGCCGACAGTTTCCAGTTCACCCCGCTGTCGCTGGAAGGCGACCGCGTGCTCAGCGACCTGGGGCTGGAGCTGGTGGCCACCGAGTTGTCCGCCGAGGCGCTGAAGGAGCTGGACCTGCTGGTGATCTGCGGCGGCCTGCGCACGCCATTGAAGTACCCCGAGCTCGACTGCCTGCTGGGTGATTGCGCGGCCCACGGCATGGCCCTGGGCGGGTTGTGGAACGGCGCGTGGTTCCTCGGCCGCGCCGGGGTGCTTGATGACTATGGCTGCAGTATCCACCCCGAACAGCGCGCCAGCCTGTCCGAGCGCAGCCCGCAGACGCGGATCACCCCAGCCAGCTTCACCCTCGACCGCGACCGCCTCAGCGCTGCCAGCCCCAATGGCGCCATGGAGCTGATGCTCGGCCTGGTGCGCCGGCTGTATGGCGACGGCCTGGCCGAAGGCGTCGAGGAAATCCTGTCGTTCTCCGGTGCCCGCTACCGCCAGGTCGGCCCGGGCGCAAAGAAGTCCATGAGCCTGCACCTGCGCACCATCGTCGAACTGATGGAGAACAACCTCGAGGAAACCCTCAGCCTCGACCAGCTGGCCGCCTACAGCGGGCGCTCGCGCCGGCAGATCGACCGCCTGTTCCAGGCCCAGCTGGGCACTTCGCCGCGGCGTTACTACATGGAGCTGCGCATCACCAAGAGCCGCCGCCTGTTGCAGTATTCCGACCTGTCGGTGATGGAAGTGGCAGTGGCTTGCGGGTTTGTTTCGGTGTCGCACTTCAGCAAATGCTATGCGGCTTACTTTGGCTACCCGCCGTCGCGTGAGCAGCGGTTGGGCGAGTGAGCACGGGAAAAATGTCAGATATGTATGGCCTGGACGGGCCTTTTCGCGGGCGCGCCCGCTCCCACAGGATCACCACAGCATTCAAGGCAGATGCAGTACCTGTGGGAGCGGGCATGCCCGCGAAGAGGCCGGCCCAGGCACTAGAGAACTTTCAGGGGCGGCGCTCGATCTGGATATACCGCAACACCGCATCACAGATCATGGCCTTGTGACGCAGCTTGACCTGCTCATCGGACAGGTCGATCTGGAAGATCTCGCCAAAGGTATGGCGGTTCGACACCCGGTAGAAGCAGAACGAGCTCATCAGCATGTGCAGGTCGATGACCTCGATGCCGGCGCGAAACACACCTTCCTGCACCCCACGGCGCAAGGTACTGCCCAGGGCCTCGAGCACCAGGCTGCTCATTTCGCGAATCGCTGGCGACTGCTTGACGTACTCGCCGTAGTGGATGTTTTCGGTGCAGATGATCCGCACGAAATCGACGTTGCGGTCGTGGTGATCGAAGGTGAACTCCACCAGCCGGCGAATCGCCTGCTCGGCCGGCAGCGACTCCAGGTCCAGGCTTTGCTCGGTCTTGCGGATGTCGCCGTACAGCTTGATCAGGCACTCGCAGTACAACTGCTCCTTGCTGCCGAAGTAGTAGTAGATCATGCGCTTGGAGGTGGCGGTGCGCTCGGCGATGGCGTCGACGCGGGCACCGGCCAGCCCTTGCTGGACGAACTCGTTGATGGCGGCCTGGAGGATGTCCTCGCGCGTTTTCTCGGGGTTGTTCTTGCGCGTCTTGCGCCCCCCTTCGGTTTCAGGCTGGCCGAGGCTGACTACGGAATCACTCATACCCACTCACAGGCTGTTTATTGGAATGGGGGGATTATCCGCGAGCGCGGCCATGCAGGGAAGCGCGCTGTTGGTCGGGTAGCCATCACCCACGGTGCTGCCCAGCCAGGCGCAGGGTCAGTCGCGCTGGGCGGTATTGCGCTCCAGCGGCGGGGTCAGGTGCAGCACACGGTTGCGCCCGCCTTCGGCCAGCAGGTAGCCGCCCTTGCCATCGGCAACGATCGACTGCGGCGCCTTGAGGAACGACAGCACGGTCTGCCGCGTGCCGTCGGCGCCGATGCGCAGCAGCCGGGCCCGGTGGGTGTTGTCTTCGCTGATCCACAGGCCGCGCTGGTCGCAGAACAGGAACGTCGGGTTGCGCAGGCCATCGACCACCACCGGGTCCCGGCCATCGTCGGACAGGGCGCGGACCTTGCCGTTGGCCTTTTCGGTATACAGCAAACGCCCGCCGCTGCAGCGGGTCAGGCCTTCGGTTTCGGTCAGGCCGGAGCGCAGCACATCGAGCTGGCCGCTGCGCCAGTCATAGCGCATCAAACGGCCATTGCCCTTGCGGTCCTCGATGGCGTACAGGTGCTCGCCGTCGTTCCACAGGCCCTGCACGCTCTCGCCATCGAACAACCGCGTGACCTGGCCATTGCGGGCCAGGCTCACCGGGGCAAGCCCGCCTTCCTGGCTGAACACCCAGCCTCCCTGCGCCGCCACCATGCCGTCGGGCTTGGACAGGTTGTCGATGACCACCACCCGATCACCTTGGGCGGTGATCCTGAGGATGCTGCCACGGCCATCGTCCAGTTCGCGGCTGACCAGCAGGCTGCCATCGGCTTGCGGCAACAGCGACGCGGCCTTGGTCACGTCGCGGTGCAGCACCTCGACGCCCCAGCCGGAGGCGGCCTGGACCGGGTAGAAACTCTGCCAGGCAAAGAAGCCCAGGGTGGCCGTGAGCAGGCCGGCGGTGGCGGCCAAGGCGATGCGGGTGCTGCGCTTGCGCAGGATGTACGACATGTGGGGCTCCTCGGGAATGCCGGGGAGCCTAGCAAGCGAATGTGAAAAAAATGTCGAAATGGACCAACCATTACAAAACAAAAGGATATAAAAATAACAAAACAATCTAACAAACAGGAATATTAAAATTGAAAGCCAAACGCCACCTCCTTAGTCTGGGCACATCGTTTCCCTTCCAATTCAAGGAGCAATGCCCATGCCCGCCCGTGCCTTCTCCCCCCTGCGCCGCCTGTTGATCGGCGGCTTGCTGGCCAGTGTCGCCAGTACCCTGTTGCCCTGGTCCCAAGCCCTGGCCGATGAGGCCAGGACCCTGCGCATCGGTTACCAGAAGTTCAACAGCATCAACATCCTCAAGGGCAGCGGCGCCTTGGAAAAGGCCCTGGCACCGCAAGGCGTGAAAGTCAGCTGGCACGAGTTCGCCGCCGGCCCGCAGTTGCTCGAAGCCTTGAGCACCGGCGCCATCGACCTCGGCCATGCCGCCGACGCCCCCTCGGTGTTCGCCCAGGCCGCAGGCAAGCCGGTGGTGTACCTGGCCGCCGAGCAACCCTACCCACGCGGCATCGGCCTGGTGGTGCGCGAGCAGGACCACCTGGCCAGCGTGCAAGACCTCAAGGGCAAGCGCGTGGCCACCGGCCGCGGCTGGAACGCCCAGTACCTGCTGGCCGTTGCCCTGGAACAGGCCGGCCTCAGCTACCAGGACATCACCCCGGCCTACGTCAACCACGCCGCCGATGCCGTGGCTGCCCTGCAATCGGGCAGCGTCCAGGCCGTGACCCTGTGGGACCCGTTCCTCGCCGCGGCAGAAAGCCAGCCGGGCCTGAAAAACCTGCGCGACGGCAGCGGCCTGTCCAACAACCGCACCTTCTACCTGTCCACCGCCAGCTTCGCCGACCAGCATCGCGCCTTGCTGAAGACCTTCTTCGCCGAACTGGGCAAGGTCAGCCAGTGGGCCAATGCCAAGCCTGCGGAAGTTGCCGCGCTGCTGGCCCCGCAACTGGGGATCAACGCCAACGTGCTGCAAGTGGCCAGCGAGCGGCGCAACTACAACGCCGTGGCCATTACCCCGCAGATCGTTGCCGAGCAACAGAAGCTGGCCGATACCTTCCAGGGCCTGGGCCTGATTCCACGCAAGCTGCAGGTGGCCGACGCGGTCTACCCGGCTTCCGTATTGCCTTGAGCGGAGCGCGCCCACCATGCCCCGCCCGATTCGCTTCAACGCCTTCAGCATGAATGCCGCCAGCCACCAGTCCCCCGGCCTGTGGCGCCACCCGCGCAACACCAGCGTGGCCTTCAACCGCCTGGGCTACTGGACCGACCTGGCCCGCCTGCTCGAACGCGGCCTGTTCGATGCCCTGTTCATCGCCGATGTGCTGGGCATCTACGACGTCTATCAGGGCGGCCCCGAAGCCGCCCTGCGCGGTGGCGTGCAGGTGCCGGTCAACGACCCGCTGCTGCTGGTGCCGGCCATGGCCGGGGTTACCGAGCACCTGGGCTTCGGCGTCACCTTCTCGCTCACCTACGAACACCCCTACCCGTTCGCCCGGCGCATGTCGACGCTCGACCACCTGAGCAATGGCCGGGTCGGCTGGAACATCGTCACCGGCTACCTTGACAGTGCCGCGCGCAACCTGGGCCTGGAACGCCAGCTGGGCCACGACCAGCGCTATGACCTGGCCGAGGAATACCTGCAGGTGCTGTACAAGCTCTGGGAGAAAAGCTGGGACGACGATGCGGTGCTGCTGGAGCGTGACAGCGGGCGCTATATCGAACCCGCCCGGGTGCACCCCATCAACCATGTGGGCGAGCACTTCCAGGTGCCGGGCATGCACCTGTGCCAACCTTCGCCGCAACGCACGCCGGTGCTGTTCCAGGCCGGTGCTTCGGCACGCGGCCAGCAGTTCGCGGCGCGGCACGCCGAATGCGTGTTCATCAGCGGGCCGACGCCCACGGTACTGCGCCGCTACGCCGACGGCATCCGCCAGGCCAGCGAGGTGGCCGGGCGTGGCCGGGACGAGGTGCTGATCTACGCCCAGGCGCTGTTGATCGTCGCCCCTACCCGGGAGGAGGCCGAGGCGCGCTTCGCCGAATACCGCCGTTATGTCGACCTGGACGCCGCCCTGGCACTGCTGTCGGGCTGGACCGGCATCGACTTTGCCGGCCTCGACCCCGATGCGCCCATCGAATACGTCGAGAACGATGCCGGCCGCGCAGCCCTGGCCGCCTTCACCGCCGCCGACCCGAACCGCCGCTGGACCGTGCGCGAGGCTGCCGAGTTCGTTGGCCTGGGCGGCCGTGGCCCGGTGCTGGTGGGTACTGCCAGCGAGGTGGCCGACCAGCTGGAAAGCTGGCTGGACCAGACCGGCATCGATGGCTTCAACCTGACCTACGCAGTGCAACCGGACGACCTGGCAAATGTGGTCGAGCTGCTGGTGCCGGAGTTGCAACGCCGTGGCCGCTACCCGCTGAGTCATGCCGAAGGCACCTTGCGCCACAAGCTGTTCGGCCAGGGCGACCGCTTGCCGGAAGGGCACGCTGGCCGGCAGGTTCGCATTCAGCCAGCAAATACCGGGTATTCCAACATTTAATTTGTGGATGGCACACACTCGACCCTATTCTGTCGCCACATCCCCTGCGCCGCACCGGCCGGTGCGGTTCACGGCATGGGGAGAGAACAACAAGTCGAGATCGTCCATGTCGAACCATTCGTACTTCGCCCCCCACGGTGGGCACCCGGCTCAGACCGAGCTGCTGACTGACCGTGCCATGTTCACCGAAGCCTATGCCGTCATCCCCAAGGGCGTGATGCGTGACATCGTCACCAGCCACCTGCCGTTCTGGGACAAGATGCGCATGTGGGTCATCGCCCGCCCGCTGACCGGTTTTGCCGAAACCTTCTCCCAGTACATCGTCGAAGTGGCCCCGGAAGGCGGCAGCGAGCGCCCTGAGCTGGACCCGAACGCCGAAGCCGTGGTGTTCATCGTCGAAGGCGAACTGGACATCACCGTCGAAGGCAAGCACCACACCCTGGTACCTGGCGGCTACGCCTTCCTGGCCCCGGGCGCCGAGTGGAGCCTGCGTAACAACAGCAAGTCCAACGTCACCTTCCACTGGCTGCGCAAGCACTACCAGAAGGTCGAAGGCCTGGACGTTCCCGAGTCGTTCGTCACCCACCGTGACAACGCCACCGTCATCGAGATGCCGGGCACCGAAGGCCGCTGGGTCACCACCCGCTTCGTCGACATGGCCGACATGCGCCACGACATGCACGTGAACATCGTCACCTTCCAGCCGGGCGGCGTGATCCCGTTCGCCGAGACCCACGTGATGGAACACGGCCTGTACGTGCTGGAAGGCAAGGCGGTATACCGCCTGAACCAGGACTGGGTCGAAGTGGAAGCCGGCGACTTCATGTGGCTGCGCGCCTTCTGCCCGCAAGCCTGCTACGCCGGCGGCCCAGGCAAGTTCAGCTACCTGCTGTACAAGGACGTGAACCGTCACGTGCACCTGACGCTCAACCCTAAGCGTTAAGCCCAGGCTGATGCCCGCAAGCCCGCCAACCTGGCGGGCTTTCTGTTTGCCGCGCATACTGAAACACCCACCTCCCGCGCGGTACCAGCCATGAACCGCTGCCTGCTGCTCGCCGCCCTGCTGCTCTGCCCCCCCGCCCCAGCCGTCGATGACTGGAACCTGGCCTACGACCGCGAAGGCATCCGCGTTTACCTGAGCGCCGCCCCCGACTCGCCCTACCAGCAATTCCGTGGTGTCAGCACCATGAAAGCCAGCGTTCGCACGCTCACCGACCTGCAGGAGAACCTGCGGGTGGCCTGCAAGTGGCTGTACGCCTGCGCCGAGATGCGCTTGCTGGATGTGCAGGGCGAAAACACCTGGGTGTACCTGACCACCAACCTGCCGTGGCCGACGATGCCGCGGGACATCGTGCTGAAGGTCACCACCGAACGCCTGGACGATGGCACGCTGCTGCGCCACCTGAGCGCCGAGCCAGGCAGGATCCCCAAGGTAAAGGGGCTGATCCGCGTGCAGCACCTAAGCGGCGAATGGCGGATGAAACCGCTGGGTGAGCGCAAGACCGAAGTGACCTACCAACTGCAGGCCGACCCTGCGGGGGATGTACCGGGGTGGCTGGCCAACCGGTTTGTGGTGGATGCACCCGTGGTGACGTTGCGGACCTTGCGGGCGGTGGCCGAGCGCCAGCCTTGAAATGCCTGCACGGCCCTATCGCCGACGAGCCGAGCTGCCACTCCGATCGCGCCGCCCTCAAGGCCAGTGAACTGATTCGCAAGCGGTCCGCGCACCCTGTGGGAGCGGCTTCAGCCGCGAAGAATCCAACGCGGTGGATGGCACCGGCTGCGCCGGTGTTCGCGGGTAAACCCGCTCCCACAGGGATTTGCACAAGCCTTCAGATTTGCGCAAGACAGTTTCCACCGGCAGCATCACGGCCCTTCTGGGCTACCGCCATCGCGCTTTTTCTGCCACTGTGCCCGCGCTGCTCGGGCTGCACAGCAGCCCCAACGTGCTAAGCGGCAGTAGCTGCCTGCGGCCGAGCACAGGCCCTGGCCCTGCGCCGATAGGCCAGCAACAGGCCTGCGTACCACAGCGGCATCACGTACAGCGCGGTGCGGGTATCCGGCTCCAGCGCCAGCAGGCACAGCACGAAGATCAGAAACAGCTGCGACAGCGCAGCGGTGACCTTGCCACCAGGCAGCTTGAACGTTGACTGCTCATGCGCCTGCGGATCCTGCCGGCGATAGGCGAAGTAGGACAGCAGGATCAGCGACCAGGTAACGATGATCATCACCGCGGAAATGGTCGACACCAGGGTGAACACGGTCATCACCTCAGGGATCACGAACAGCAGCGTCAGAGCGATCGCCATGCACACCCCCGAGAACACCAGCGCGCGTACCGGCGTACCCGAGCCCGACAACCGCCCGAACGCAACCGGCGCCTGCTGCTGGTGCGACAGGCCGTAGAGCATCCGCGAGCCGGAATACACGCCACTGTTGGCCGACGAGGCCGCAGAGGTCAGCACCACGAAGTTGATGATGCCAGCGGCAGCGGGCAACCCACCCAGCAGGAACAGTTCGACGAACGGGCTGCGATTGGCCGGCACATTGGCCCAGGAGATGACGCTGATGATGCATACCAGCGAGCAGATGTAGAACAGCAGGATACGCACCGGGATGGTGTTGATGGCCTTGGGCAAGGTCCGCTCCGGGTCCTTGGCCTCTGCGGCTGCAGTGCCGATCAGCTCGGTACCGACGAAGGAGAATATGGCGATCTGGAACCCGGCGAGGAAACCGAGGATGCCATGCGGCATGACCACGCCCGGGGCCACCAGGTGGCTGAACGAGGCGGTCACCCCGGCCGGCGAGGTGTAGGACGTGGCGACCATCACCAGGCCGGTTACCACCAGCAGCACGATGGCCACGATCTTGATCAGGCCGAACCAGAACTCCACCTCGCCAAACGCTTTCACCGCCAGCATGTTCAGCCCCAGCAGCAGGAACATGGTGGCGAATGCCGGTAGCCAGGTGGGCACATCCGGGTACCAGTACTGCACGAACCCCGCCACGACCACCACATCGCCCACCGCCGCGACCACCCAACTCAGCCAGTACGACCAGCTGAGGATGTAACCGGCCCTTGGCCCCAGATAGTTGTGCACCAGGTCGGCGAACGATTCCATCTGCAGGTTGGCCAGCAGCATCTCGCCCATGGCCCGCATGACGCAGAACACGAAAAAGCCGATGATGGCGTACACCAGGATGATCGATGTGCCGGACAGCGCAATGATCTTGCCCGAGCCCATGAACAGGCCGGTGCCAATTGCGCCACTGATCGAAATAAGCTGAATATGCCGGTTTTCCAGCCGGCGTTTGAGCACGCGGCCATCTTCCGGAACTGCGCTTTGCGCGTTGCACGTTTGCTGCATAGTTGACCTCTTATTCTTTTTTTGTAAAACCTCAGCGCCCCGCACCGCACCAGTTAGTTGGCACTCAAGTGCAGGCTTTTAGTCACTAAAGACTGTCGAAGCGTGGGTATTGACACAGATGAAGAACAGTTCCCGATGCAACTTCGCAGCGGGCTTACTTATTCTATTGAAACGCACCAGAGTGGCGCGCCCGATACAGTCCCGCGAAAGCCGTTTCATTCTGCCAGCGGCCCGGGTCAAGCGGAACGCTACAGAATGCACACAGCCAAACGGATTTTGTGCAGTGTGAAAAGCCTGGGTGACAGTTTGCACAATGCACCTGCCACGAGGCCTGACCCAGCGGTCACATCTTGTAGGTCGAGAGCAGGATACTGGTCTCGGTGTTTTCGATGTGCGGTATCGAGCGGATGGTGTTCAACGCCCGGTCGAAGGCCTCGAGGGTGTCGGCACGCAGCTCTGCCATCAGGTCCCAGCGGCCATTGGTGGTATGGATGGCCACCACGTTGGGATGCCCACGCAGCGCGTGCTTGACCTCTGCGGCGTGGTGGCCGCTGATGCCGATGCTGGTGATGGCCCGCACACCCTGCTCCAGCGCATCGGAGCGCAGGCGTACCGTGTAGCCGATGATCACGCCCTGCTCTTCGAGCCGGGTGATGCGGTTTTGCACGGTAGCCCTGGCTACCTTGAGCTTCTTCGCCAGGGTCAGCACGGGGGTGCGCGCGTTGTCCCGCAACAGCGCAATCAGTTCCCGATCGATAGTATCCATGGATGCCTGCCAAATAATCAGATTGCTATTTTGGGGTGGCAGATTGTCTAGAAAGTTGATGAAACTGGCAACCTGCTCTCTTCATCTTGACGCAACCTTTCATCAAAATGTTCACGCCACTTCAACAATCTCAAGCGTTTCACCCCGCAGGCCACTGGGGTGAAAGCGCAATAATAAGGTGCAAGAGCATGACGTATTTCATTGATGTTCCAACCATGTCGGACTTGGTACATGACATTGGCGTAGCGCCGTTCATTGGCGAACTGGCCGCAGCTATTCGCGAAGATTACAAACGCTGGCAGGAGTTTGATAAATCCGCGCGTGTTGCCAGCCATTCGGAAGTCGGCGTGATCGAACTGATGCCGGTCGCCGACAACAGCCGTTATGCCTTCAAATACGTCAATGGCCACCCGGCCAACACCGCCCGCGACCTGCATACGGTGATGGCCTTCGGCGTGCTGGCCGATGTCGACACCGGCTACCCGGTGCTGCTCTCCGAACTGACTATCGCCACCGCCCTGCGCACTGCGGCCACCTCGCTGATGGCAGCGCAGGCGCTGGCCCGGCCGAACTCGCGCAGGATGGCGCTGATCGGCAACGGTGCGCAAAGCGAATTCCAGGCACTGGCCTTCCACAAGCACCTTGGCATCGAAGAAATCGTCGCCTACGACACCGACCCGCTGGCCACCGCCAAGCTGATCGCCAACCTCAAGGAATACAGCGGCCTGACCATCCGCCGCGCCGGTTCGGTGGCAGAAGCGGTGAAAGGCGTGGACATCATCACCACGGTGACCGCCGACAAGGCCTACGCCACCATCATCACCCCCGACATGCTCGAACCCGGCATGCACCTGAATGCCGTGGGAGGCGACTGCCCGGGCAAGACCGAACTGCATGCCGATGTGCTGCGCAGCGCCCGGGTGTTCGTCGAATACGAGCCGCAAACCCGCATCGAAGGTGATATCCAGCAGTTGCCGGCGGACTTCCCGGTGGTCGACCTGTGGCGTGTGCTGCGCGGCGAGACCGAGGGCCGCCAGAGCGACGCCCAGGTCACCGTGTTCGACTCGGTGGGCTTCGCCCTGGAAGACTACACCGTACTACGGTACGTATTACAGCAGGCCGAAAAACGCGGCATGGGCAGCAAAATCGACCTGGTGCCTTGGGTGGAGGATGACCCCAAGGACCTGTTCAGCCATACCCGCGGTCGCGCTGCCAAAAGCCGCATCCGACGCGTTGCCTAACCCTGCTCCCAACCTGGTATTTCACATGGCATTTCCAACGCGTTCCATTCAGGCACCTGCAGCAGTGGTCATGGTCAGGCCGCATGCCTTCACCCCCAACCCGGAAACCGCAGCCGACAACTCGTTCCAGCGCAGCAACCCCGACATCGCCGCCCAGGCCCTGGCCGAGGTGGCACGCGATGAAGTCACCCAGGCCGCCGGCCGGCTCGAAGCCGAGGGCGTGCGGGTGCACCTGTTCGACGACTTCGGTGAGCACAACACCCCCGACTCGGTATTCCCCAACAACTGGTTCTCCACCCACCCCGGGGGGCACATCGCGATCTACTCGATGTACTCGCGCAACCGCCGCCGCGAACGGCGCGTCGATGTGATCGAGATGCTCAAGCATGAGTACCGGGTGCAGGATGTGATCGACTATTCGGGACTGGAGCAGGACGAACTGTTCCTTGAAGGGACCGGCGCCATGGTCTTCGACCACCTGTCGCGGGTGGCCTATACCGCGCGCTCCAACCGCGCCGACCCGATTGCCCTGGAGCGTTTCAGTACGCACTTCAACTTCGAGCCGATGGTGTTCGACACCGCCGATGAACAAGGCACGCCGATCTACCACACCAATGTGCTGATGTGCGTGGCGACGGAGTTTGCGCTGGTGGGCTTTGGCACCTTCACCAACAAGGCGCGGGCCGACGAAGTGCGCATGCGCCTGCTTGAGTCGGGCCGCGATGTGATCGACCTGAGCAACCGGCAGATCAGCCAGTTCGCCGGCAATGCCATCGAACTGTCCGGGCGTGACGGGCGCATCCTGGCGCTGTCGCGCAAGGCCTTCGACAGCCTGACCGGCGAACAGCGCCAGCGCATCGAACGCTCGGCGCGGCTGGTGCCACTCGATGTACCGACCATCGAAATGGCAGGGGGTTCGGTGCGCTGCATGATTGCCGGGATTCATTTGTCGCCCAGAAGCTAGCGTTGATGCTGCAATTTTTTGGGGCTGCTGCGCAGCCCATCGCAGGCAAGCCAGCTCCCACCTCGACCGCATTGGCCTAACGCCATACACAAACCCTGTAGGAGCTGGCTT
Organism: Pseudomonas sp. UBA6753; assembly: GCF_002453565.1. Lineage (NCBI taxonomy): Bacteria > Pseudomonadati > Pseudomonadota > Gammaproteobacteria > Pseudomonadales > Pseudomonadaceae > Pseudomonas > Pseudomonas sp. UBA6753. The sequence goes on from NZ_DKHD01000045.1 coordinate 21,048, forward strand.
GCCGGCGATGAGGCCAGGACAGGCAACACAAGACAGTTGCTCCCACCGTGACCGCATTGGCCTCAATGCCATACGCAAACCCTGTGGGAGCTGGCTTGCCGGCGATGGGCCAGGACAGGCTATACAAGACAGTTGCCACCCCGGCCGCATTGGCCTCAAGCCATACGCAAACCCTGTGGGAGCTGGCTTGCCGGCGATGGGCCAGGACAGGCTACACAAGACAGTTGCCACCTCGGCCGCATTGGCCTCAAGCCATACGCAAACCCTGTGGGAGCTGGCTTGCCGGCGATGGGCCGCAAAGCGGCCCCAACCATGTCAGATCCCGCCACCCGCCAGCAATTGCGTCATCACCTCGGCCAACGCCTTGACCATCACATCCGCCGTCGGCCGGTGGACGATGACGATTTCATAGCTGTCGACCTCCGGCAACCCTTGCCCTGCCCCCAGCACCCGGTGCTCACCAGTGGCCGCCCGTGGCGGCAGCAGGCTGATACCCATGCCATCGGCGACCGCTGCCTGGATGCCGCTGAGGCTGGAGCTGGTGAAGCTGATGCGCCAACGCCGGCCCATGCCTTCGATGGCGGTGATCATGTCGTCGCGGTACAGGCCGCGGGGCGGGAAGGTCACCAGCGGGATCGGGTCCAGCTCGAAGGCGGGCGTGCGCGCGCTGTCGATCCACTGCAGGCGTTCTGGCCAGCAGGCCACGCCTTCGCGGCTGTTGCGCCGCTGCTTGAGCAACACCAGGTCGAGCTCACCGTTGTCGTAGGCCTGGCTGAGGTCGCGGCACAGGCCGCTGGTCACTTCCAGCTTCACCTGCGGGTGCTGCCGGCTGAAGGCCGACAGCGCATTGGTGGTACGCCCGCCCACGAAGTCCTCGGGCACGCCAAGGCGCACGGTCATGCCAACCATCGCCCCGGCCAAGGCTTCGAGCATCTGGTCGTTGAGGGCCAGCATGTGCCGGGCATAGCCGAGCAGGGTCTGCCCGGCGTCGGTCGGCAGCACGTCGCGATTGCCACGCACCAGCAGACGGTGGCCAACCATATCCTCCAGGCGGCGCACCTTCTGGCTGATGGTCGATTGGGTGGAGTGCAGCCGCGCAGCAGCAGTGGTGAAGCTGCCGCAATCGGCCACCACGACAATGGCACGCAACAGGTCGAGGTCGAACAGGGCCCTATTCGATTTCACGCTGATGGACATCTTGGTATTCAACTTCTGAATGGCAAGACTGACTTCTACCACGCCACCTGCTGCACCGCAACGCGCACCGCTAGTCGCCGACTGCCACGCCTTCGCGCCGCGGGTCGGCACCGCCCGACCAACCCTCGCCACTGCGCTGGATGATCTGCATGCCACTGGTCATGATCATCGGCGTCACCTCATGCCCCCAGGCTGCCAACTGGCGAATCAGTGCCGGGCTGGCCAACCCCGCCTCTACTTCGGTGCCGGCATTGCGGCTGCCGAAGTTGGGCAGGCCGGCGGCCTGCTGCGGGTCGAGCTGCCAATCCAGCAGGCCGATCAGCGCCTTGTTCACGTAACCGATAATCTGCGAGCCACCGGGCGAGCCCAGGCTGGCCACCAGCTCGCCGGAAGCTTGCGAGAACACCAGGGTCGGCGCCATGGCCGACAGCGGCCGTTTGCCCGGTTGTACCCGGTTGGCCACGGGCTTGCCTTGTTCCCGGGGGATGAACGAGAAGTCGGTCAGGTGGTTGTTGAGCAAAAAGCCCTTGACCATCAGGTGCGAGCCGAACGCCGCTTCCACCGAAGTGGTCATGGCCAGGGCCTGGCCGCGGTCGTCCACCGCGCTGAGGTGCGAGGTGGATATGCGCAGCGGCGACCGGTCAGGCGCCAGGGCCAGGTCGGCCCCCTGCGGCTGGCCCGGGCGGGCGCGTTTCATGCTGTACTCGCCGACCTGCGCAGCGCGGCTGGCCAGGTATGCGGAGTCGGTCAGGGCCTTGAGCGGCACCGGCACGTAATCGCTGTCGGCCAGGTACTGGGCGCGGTCGGCATAGGCCAGGCGCTCGGCCTCGGCAACCAGGTGCACGGCCAGCGGCGGGGCTTCCAGCCCGGCAACCGACGAAGTGCGCAGCGGCCGCATGGCGGCAAGGTCGCGCTTTGGCGAAGCCCGTTGCAGGGCCTCCAAGATGCCCAGGGTCTGCAGCACCGTCACCCCGCCCGACGACGGCGGCGGCATGCCACAGATGCGCCAGGCCTTGTAGGGGCCGCACAGCGGCTCGCGCATCTTGGCCCGGTATTGCTGCATATCCTGCAACGACAGGTAGCCGGCATTGGCATGGCTGCGCACCTTGGCGACGATGGCTTCGGCGATCTCGCCGCTGTAGAACACTTCGGGGCCGTGCGCAGCAATCTGCTCGAAGGTTTGCGCAAGCTCGGGGTTGCGCAAGGTAGCCCCCACCGCCAGCGGCTTGCCCTGCTCATCCAGGAAGTAACGGGCCATGGCCGGTGAACGGGCAATGAACGGGTCGCCCGCCACCAGCGTGTGAAGGCGTTCGGAAACCGCGAAACCGTTACGTGCCAGCGCAATGGCCGGGGCGAACAGGTCGCGCCAGGGCAGCTTGCCGTGCTGCTCATGGGCCAGCTTCAGGGCACGCAGAATTCCCGGTACGCCCACCGAACGCCCGCCGATCTGCGCCGCCCTGAATGGCATCGGTGAACCATCGGCTTGCAGGAACAGGTTTTCCGTCACCGCCGCCGGGGCTGCCTCGCGGCCATCGAACGCCTGTACGCGCTGCCCATCCCAGTAGAGGATGAACGCCCCGCCGCCAATGCCGCTGGATTGCGGTTCGACCAGGGTCAGCACCATCTGCATGGCGATGGCCGCGTCGATGGCGCTGCCACCGGCACGCAGCATCGCCCGCCCCGCCTCGCTGGCCAGCGGGTTGGCGGCGGCGGCCATGTGCCGGCTGGCATGCACCGGCTGCAGGCCGGTGCGGTAGCCGGAGGCCAGTTCCGGTGGTGCGGGCAACACCTGGTCGGCACAGGCCCAGCCACTGGCAGCTACCAGGCACAAGGCGCCCATCAGGGGGGTGGAGAATGTCATCGTTGTGCTTCCTGCCATTACCTATTCAGCAAGGCACTGTCTGTCATGCGCAAACTTAACTTCAAGCCCTGGCGTGTTTTTTCTAGGATGCGGGCAGGTCATCGAGGAGCCTGCCCCATGCGTTCACTACTTGCTGCGATGCTGTTCGCCCTGTGCACCAGCCTTGCCGCCCACGCCGAGAGCACTGCCATGGACAACCGCCTGCACAACGCTGCCCGTCACGATGATGTGCGCACCCTGCAACAACTGCTGGCACAAGGTGCGCAGCTGGAGAGCCGTGACGAGCAAGGGCGCACTGCCCTGCTGGTGGCTACCCATGACAACCAGGTTGCGGCGGCGAAAGCGCTGATCGAAGCCGGTGCCGATGTGAATGCCAAAGACAACATCGACGACAGCCCGTACCTGTATGCCGGGGCGCGTGGCCTGAACGACATCCTGCGGCTGACCTTGAGCCACGGTGCCGACCTCAAGAGCACCAACCGGTATGGAGGCACTGCGCTGATACCCGCCGCCGAACGCGGGCATGTCGAGACCGTGCAGCTGCTGATCGATGCCGGGGTGGACGTGAACCATCTCAACCGCCTGCACTGGACTGCGCTGCTGGAGGCGGTGATCCTCGGTGACGGCGGGCCGAGGCATGTGGAGATCGTGCGCCGGCTACTGGCGGCCGGGGCGGATCGGCAGATTGTCGACAAGGATGGGGTGACCGCGCTGGAGCATGCGCGGCAGCGGGGGTATCGGGAAATGGAGGCGTTACTGGCTCGCTAGGCAAGGTTGCATGGCACGGGCTTCGCCCGTGATCGCCGGCAAGCCAGCTCCCACCCCGACCGCATCGGCCTCGAGCCAGGCGCTATCCCTGTGGGAGCTGGCTTGCCGGCGATGAGGCCAGGACAGGCAGCACAGGACCTCAGGCGACTTCTTCGAACGGCAGCCCTACATAGTTCTCGGCAATGTTCACCAGCCCCGCCGGCGAGGTCAGGAAGTACTCGCGGTCGGCCTCCTGCATCTTCTGGTCCCAGGCATCCTTGTGGCTGCCGAAGTCATGCAGCAGCTGGGTCATGAACCAGCTGAAACGCTCGCCTTTCCACACCCGGCGCAAGGCCAGCGGCGAATACTGCTGCAGCAGGTCGGTGCGCCCTTCGCGGTAAACCTTGACCAGGATGCGGTACAGGTAGTTGACGTCCGATGCCGCCAGGTTCAGGCCCTTGGCACCGGTCGGCGGGACGATATGCGCGGCATCCCCGATCAGGAACAGCTGGCCATACTGCATCGGCTCGACCACCAGGCTGCGCAGCGGCGCGATGCTCTTCTCCAGCGCCGGGCCGGTTACCAGGCGCGCAGCCACGTCTGCGGGCAAGCGTGCCTTCAGCTCCTCCCAGAAGCGCTCGTCGGACCACGCCTCCACCTGCTCTTCCAGCGGTACCTGCAGGTAGTAGCGGCTACGGGTGTGCGAACGCTGGCTGCACAGCACGAAACCGCGTTCGTGGTGGGCGTAGATCAGTTCGTGGTTGACCGGTGGCGTGTCTGACAGCATGCCCAGCCAGCCAAACGGGTAGACCCGCTCGTACTGCTTGAGGATGCCCTCGGGGATGCTCTGCCGCGAGACACCGTGGAAGCCGTCACAACCGGCAATGTAGTCGCAGTCCACCCGGTGCACCTGGCCGTCTTTTTCATAGGTCAGGTAGGGCCGTTCGCCCTTGAGTTCGTGCGGCTGGACATTGCTTGCCGAATAGATGATCGGCGCGCCGCTGGCTTCACGTGCCTGCATCAGGTCACGGGTGACCTCGGTCTGGCCGTATACCATCACGGTCTTGCCACCGGTCAGGGCCTTGAGGTCCAGGCGTTGACGGCGCCCGCCGACCAGCAGTTCGACACCCTCGTGTACCAGGCCTTCACGGTCCATGCGCTCGGCCACACCGGCCTCACGCAGCAGGTCGACCGTGCCTTGCTCCAGCACCCCGGCACGGATGCGGCCAAGCACGTATTCGGGCGCCTGGCGTTCGACGATGACCGTATCGATACCGGCCTTGTACAGCAGTTGGCCCAGCAGCAGGCCAGACGGACCTGCACCAATAATTGCGACCTGAGTTTTCATTGTTGTTGTCTCTGTGCGGACGATGCCGGCTGTGGACTGGCAGTGGGGCGGCATCTGCTGTTAGGGTTTGCCCTTGCATTTTTACTGGCAAAAACAGCCATTGAAGTGTGCTATTCCATGCATAACCTGCACTTTTACAAAAAACGTTCGATTAACGGACAGGCCTGCACGCATGAAATCCACTCTCCACGGCGTCCCCTTGTTCAAGCTGTATGGCGAAAACCAGGCCTGGCCCGGCACCGACCTGCTGCACTGCGAGTCGATCCCGGCGCGTAGCCGTTTGCACCACTGGGAAATCAAGCCGCACCAGCATGCCGAGCTGTTCCAGTTGCTGTATGTGCAACGCGGCCGGGCCGAGGTGGAGGTAGAGGGGGTGCGCAGCGCCATCAGCGAAGCGGCGATCCAGGTGGTGCCGCCGATGACCGTGCACGGCTTTCGCTTCAGCGCCGATATCCAGGGGCATGTGCTGACCTTTGGCACGGCACTGGTGGCCAACCTGGAGCAGCGCCTGGGCGCGCCGCTGGCGGTGCTGGCGAAGGCGGCGTGTTACCCGCTGGGCCGGGACCGGGTGCACCTGCGCAGCCTGATCGAGACCCTGCAGCAGGAGTACCAGGGCAACGCCCCGGCGCGGGCGGCACTGCTCGAGGCGCTGGTGACGGCGCTGATGGTGTGGATCAGCCGCCGCCAGCAGTTGGGGCAGGCGCCGCGCAACCGCGATGAACGCGACCGCCAGTTACTGGGGCAGTACCTGCGCCTGGTCGAGGCGCATTACCGTGAGCACCTGTCGGTGGAGGACTTTGCCGCGCGGCTGAATATTCCGAGTTTGCAGCTGAACCAGCTGTGCCGGGCGCTGAGTGGGCAGACCGCGCTGCAGGTGGTGCACCAGCGGTTGCTGCTGGAGGCGCGGCGCAACCTGATCTATACGCGGATGAGCATCGGGCAGTTGTCGGATAGCCTGGGGTTTACCGACCCCACCTATTTTGCCCGGTGGTTCAAGCGGTTGAGTGGGCAGACACCGAATGGGTATCGCAGGTCGGGGTTGTCTGAGTAACTTTTTCGCCTGTTCTGACCTCTTCGCGGGCTTGCCCGCTCCCACAGGTATTGCATTGGCCTTGAGGGCACCACTGTCCCTGTGGGAGCGGGCAAGCCCGCGAAAAGGCCGGCACAGGCAACACACATCCCGCGCCCCTGCTTGACGTATACGTCAACCTGCCCTCAGGATACCCGCATACCCCACGCCGAGCCCCAGCATGAGCACCCAGACCTACAGCATCTCCGACCTGTCCCGCGAGCTGGACATCACCACCCGCGCCATCCGCTTCTATGAGGAACAGGGCCTGCTGAGCCCCGAGCGCCGAGGCCTGGAGCGTATCTATTCGGCGCGTGACAAGGTCAGCCTGAAGCTCATCCTGCGCGGCAAGCGCATCGGCTTTTCGCTGGCCGAATGCCGCGAGCTGATCGAGCTGTACGACCCCTCCAGCGGCAACCTCAAGCAGCTCAACAGCATGCTGGCAAAAATCGCCGAGCGCCGCGCCCAGCTGGAACAGCAGATGCTCGACATCCACCAGATGCAGCTGGAGCTGGACACCGCCCAGGAGCGCTGCGAACAAGCCCTGGCCGCCACCCTGAACAACAAAGACAACCGCTGAACGCCACAGGAAACCCGCCATGTCCTTGCCCAAACACGTCCGCCTGGTCGAAGTAGGCCCCCGCGACGGCCTGCAGAACGAAGCCCAGCCCATCAGCGTCGCCGACAAGGTGCGCCTGGTGGACGACCTCACCAAAGCGGGCCTGGCCTATATCGAAGTGGGCAGTTTCGTCTCGCCCAAGTGGGTGCCGCAGATGGCCGGCTCCGCCGAAGTGTTCGCCGGCATCCAGCAGCGCCCGGGTGTCACCTATGCGGCGCTGGCCCCCAACCTGCGCGGTTTCGAGGACGCCCTGGCCGCAGGCGTGAAGGAAGTGGCGGTGTTCGCGGCCGCCTCCGAAGCCTTCTCGCAACGCAACATCAACTGCTCGATCAGCGACAGCCTCAAGCGCTTCGAGCCGATCATGGAAGCCGCGCGCAACCACGGCGTGCGCGTGCGCGGCTATGTGTCGTGCGTACTCGGCTGCCCCTATGAAGGCAAGGTCAGCGCCGAGCAGGTCGCCCCGGTGGCCCGTGCCCTGCACGACATGGGCTGCTACGAGGTATCGCTGGGTGACACCATCGGCACCGGCACCGCCGGCGAAACCCGGCGCCTGTTCGAGGTGGTCGCGGCACAGGTACCGCGCGAGCAACTGGCCGGGCACTTCCACGATACCTATGGCCAGGCCCTGGCCAACGTGTATGCCAGCCTGCTCGAAGGCATCAGCGTGTTCGACAGCTCGGTGGCCGGGCTGGGCGGCTGCCCCTATGCCAAAGGCGCTACCGGCAATATCGCCAGTGAAGACGTGGTGTACCTGCTGCAGGGGCTGGGCATTGAAACCGGCATCGACCTGAACCTGCTGATCGCCGCCGGCCGTCGCATCAGCAGCGTGCTGGGCCGCGACAACGGGTCGCGGGTAGCGCGGGCGCGCAGCGCGCAATGAGTCATATGGGTGTCACATTGGTGTGGGTGAAGTGTTACCGCCCCCACGTTTTGCAGCAAAAAATCGGGTAACAGGGAAACAAATCGGCAGAATTTCAGGCCGGTCGATTTCGACCGAAATCGCCAAGTGCTTGATTTTAAAGTGTTTGCAAAAGTTGGCACGCACCCTGCTATATCTCTGGTACAACAACAAAAAGAATGTGACACCCAATAAAAACAACAGGTAACGGCTCTGACATAACAAGAACAACACGGCAGAGGCGTAGCAAGCAGATTTTTTTGGAGTCGACACGCTTTTCAGGGGTACGCCCCGCGGTCTGGCACAGAACAATAAAACTACCTCCAGGTAGCGGCAGCCAGGTTCGGATCAGCAATGATGAAGGCAGGTCAGCGCTCAAAAAAATACGTTTGCTCTTGACCCCGCATGGGGGTCGCCCGCAACACCAGGACAGGCTGACAAAAACAACAACAGGCCGGTCCCAATAATAAAAAAAGAGCAGGCAACAACGCTTTGAGGGGAGCTTCGGCTCCCCTCAGTGCTTCCTGCCCTCTTCCTCCTCCTGCTTTCCCTCATCCTGCCCTTCGAGCTTGTCCACCAGCAACGGCATCGTGCCCAGCACCAGCAGGGCCAGTATCGTGCTGATCAACGCCGTGGCTTCACGGCCCATGCCGGCTGCCGTACCGATGGCGGCGGTCATCCACAACCCGGCGGCAGTGGTCAGGCCCTTCACATGGCTGGCGTCCTGGCCGTTACCCTTGAGAATGGTGCCCGCACCCAGAAAACCGATACCGGCGACAATGCCCTGAATCACCCGGCTCAGCGCCTGCTCATCGGCCCCGGCCATGCTCGGTGCCAGCACGAACAGCGCAGCGCCCAGCGAAACCAGCATATGCGTGCGCACCCCGGCGGCCTTGCCCTTGTGCTCGCGCTCGAAGCCCAGCACGGCGCCGAGCAGGGCTGCCATCAGCAGGCGTACGAGGATTTGCGTGACCTCGCGCTCGTCGGTGATATCGGCGAATTCGGCCTGGATTGCTTGCCAGATGAGGTCCATTGCTTTTTTCCCAAGCTGAGCATTGTGTTGTCAGGCCCGGCCTCTTCGCGGGCGCGCCCGCTCCCACAGGTGTTTCTCAGATCCCTGTGGGAGCGGGCGTGCCCGCGAAGAGGCCTGGCCTGCCATCTGCAAGGGTTGACCCCCGAACAAATGACAAAGTGCCGTTCAGCCTGCTGATGCAGCAACCTTCCCCTCAGCACGGTCCACCCTGTAACCACTCCCAGGAGGACCACCCCATGCCCGTTGAAATCGATGAAACCACCCGCCGCTGCACCCTGATCGCCGAAGACCTGCGCATCGAGGGTGATGGCCCGTCCATCGAAATCGTCACCGACGAACAGCTGCGCATGTCCGTGGCCCTGCTCGCCGGTCAGCGTGTGCCCATCACCGAAGCCGAGGCCGATGCACTGACCGTGGTGGGTGCGGTGGATAGCCGCAGGCATCTGAAGGCCAGCACGCCAGGCTCGGTAATCTGAGGCCTGGCGGGGCCTGCCCAGAAATCTGATACGGTTTTTATCGCAAAATCTGAGCCTGTGCTGATAACAGCCTCAGGGCCATAGTGCTCATGCCTGATCGAGGCCTGATGAGCACCGAGCCATGAACGATAGAATCCCTTTCACAGAGATCGCCACCGCCCCAGCCAGCCCCCTGCCGCGCCGCGCCGACAATGGCATCCATACCCGCAGCTTCACTGGGCTGTACCGCAACCTGCGCATCGGCTTCGCCGGCGCCCTGTTCGTGCTGTTCTTCGGCACCGCCTGGCTGAACTGGAACGGCCGCCAGGCCGTGCTGTGGGACCTGGGCAACAGCAAATTCCACATCTTCGGCGCCACCTTCTGGCCCCAGGACTTCATCCTGCTGTCGGCGCTGCTGATCATTTGCGCCTTTGGCCTGTTCGCCATCACCGTGTATGCCGGCCGAGTGTGGTGCGGCTACAGCTGCCCGCAAAGCACCTGGACCTGGCTGTTCATGTGGTGCGAAAAGGTCACCGAGGGCGACCGCAACCAGCGCATCAAGCTGGCCGCCGCGCCCTGGAGCCTGAACAAACTGGCCCGGCGCACACTGAAGCACAGCCTGTGGCTGGCCATTGGCGTGCTCACCGGGCTGACCTTCGTCGGCTACTTCACCCCGATCCGCCCACTGGCTGCGGAGCTGTTCACCTTGCAACTGGGCGGCGTGGCGCTGTTCTGGGTGCTGTTCTTTACCGCCGCCACCTACATCAATGCCGGCCTGCTGCGCGAAGCGGTGTGCCTGCACATGTGCCCCTATGCACGCTTCCAGAGCGTGATGTTCGACAAGGACACCCTGGCGGTTGCCTATGACCCGCGTCGCGGCGAAGCCCGTGGCCCGCGCAAGAAAGGCAGCGACCTCCGCGCCCAGGGCCTGGGCGACTGCATCGACTGCACCTTGTGCGTGCAGGTGTGCCCTACCGGCATCGATATTCGCGATGGCCTGCAAATGGCGTGCATCGGTTGTGCGGCGTGCATCGATGCCTGTGACGGGGTAATGGACAAGATGGGCTACGCCCGTGGCCTGATCGGCTACAAGTCCGAACGCAGCCTGCAAGGTGGCACCACCCATTGGCTGCGCCCGCGCCTGCTGGGCTACGCCGCCGCGCTGGGGGTGATGATCGCGGCTCTGGTGGTGGCCTTGCAGCTGCGCCCGATGGTGTCGCTGGACGTGATCAAGGACCGCGGCCTGTTCCGCGAGAATGCCCAGGGCCAGATCGAGAACATCTACCTGCTCAAGGTCATCAACAAGACCGAAAGCACCCGGCATTATCAGCTGCGCCTGCTGGACGCCGACGGCTTCAGCCTGCAGGGCAAGACCTCATTCATGATCCCGGCCGGTGAAATGAGTGAGCTGCCGGTGTCGGTGGCGATGCTGGCCGAGCGCCCGGCCAGCAGCTCGCAGACGCTGAGCTTCGAGATCAGCGAGCGCGACGACCCCGCCATCCGCAGCGTGGCCCACAGCCGCTTCGTCGCGCCGCTGAACCGTTGATCCCTTACACTGATTCCACCTTGCCTGCCAGGCTTCGACAGAAGGCCAGAATGAAACGCTACGAACGCTTTGCCGACGACATCGCCGAACTGATCCGCTCCGGGGTGCTGGGCCCCGGCCAGCGCGTGCCCTCGGTGCGCTATGCCAGCCAGACCCACGGGGTCAGCCCGTCCACCGTGTTCCAGGCCTACTACCTGCTGGAGCGGCGCGGGCTGATCCGCGCCCGGCCGCGCTCGGGCTATTTCGTCAACGCCCACGCCCCGCGCCAGTTCAGCGAGCCGCAGGCATTGCAGCCGGTCAGCGAGTCCACCGACGTCGACGTCAGCGCGCTGGTGTTCTCGATCCTCGACTCGATCAAGGACCCCAACACCGTGCCGTTCGGCTCGGCCTTCCCCAGTCCCGAGCTGTTTCCGCTGCAACGCCTGTCGCGCTCGCTGGCCAGCGCCAGCCGCAGCATGGACCCGCGCATGGTGGTGACCGACCTGTCACCCGGCAACCCGCAGCTGCGCCGGCAGATTGCCCTGCGCTACATGGTTGGCGGGCTGATGTTGCCGATGGAGGAGCTGCTAATCACCAACGGCGCGCTGGAAGCCTTGAACCTGTGCCTGCAGGCCGTCACTCAGCCCGGTGACCTGGTGGCCATCGAAGCCCCCGCCTTCTATGCCTGCCTGCAGGTACTGGAGCGGCTCAAGCTCAAGGCCGTGGAAATTCCTGTGCACCCGCGCGAAGGCATGGACCTGGGCGTGCTGGCGCAAACGCTGGAGAAGCACCCGGTCAAGGCCGTGTGGTGCATGACCAACTTCCAGAACCCGGTGGGCGCCAGCATGCCGGAAGCGAAAAAGCAGGCACTGGTAGAGCTGCTGGCGCGTCATCAGGTGCCATTGATCGAAGACGACGTGTACGCCGAACTGTACTACGCGCAACAGGCACCCAAACCGGCCAAGGCCTTCGACACCCAGGGCCTGGTGATGCACTGCGGCTCGTTCGCCAAGAGCCTGGCACCCGGCTACCGCATCGGCTGGGTGGCAGCAGGGCGCTTTGCACAGAAGATCGAACGGCTCAAGCTGATGACCTCGCTGTGTGCCTCGATGCCGGCCCAGGCGGCCATCGCCGACTACCTGCAGCACGGTGGCTACGACCGCCACCTGCGCAAGCTGCGCTATGCCCTGGAAGGCCAGCAGGCCAACATGCTGGCGGCCATTGCCCGGCACTTTCCGGCGCAGACGCGGGTCAGCCAACCGTCCGGCGGCTACTTCCTGTGGCTGGAGCTGCCCGAACAGATGGACGCCCTCAAGCTGTTCCACATGGCCTTGGCCCAGGGCATCAGCATCGCCCCCGGGCCGATCTTTTCGCCCACCCGGCGCTTCGGCAACTGCATCCGCCTGAACTATGGCAGCCCCTGGCACGAGGATGCCGAACGGGCCATGGAAACCCTGGGGCGGATCATCCGCTCGTTCTGATGGCTGGTGCCCCGGTGGGCGGCTATAGTTGCCCGATCCGCTCACCGGGCCCTCGCCATGCAAGCAGATTCGCTCCCGTCATTGGCACAGCTGCAAGCGCGTGTCGCAGAACTGTGCGCAGGCCCACAACCGGCTACTGGGCGAATTGCTCGACAACAGCCTGGCCAACGTGTTTGCTGCCGACCGCAGCATGCGCCTGATTGCGATCAACCGCATGGCCCGGGAAACCTTCGCGCATTACCGTGGTTTCGTGCCGCAGATCGGCGATTACGTGCCGCAGTTCCTGCTCAACCAGCCTGACATCATGGGCCGCCTGGCACCGGTGTGGCCACGCTTGCTGGCCGGCGAAGCCTTCATCGACACCATCACTCTCGGCCCGCCTGACGCCCCGCGCCATTACGAGATTCGCTACCACCCGTTGCACGATGCGCAGCAGCAAGTCCAGGGCGGGTACCTGTTCGCCTATGACATCACCGAGCGCGTGGCCGAGCAGGAACGCCTGCGCCAGGCCGAAGAAGCCCTGCGCCATTCGCAGAAAATGGAGGCGGTCGGCCAGCTGACCGGTGGCATCGCCCACGACTTCAACAACTTGCTGGGCAGCCTGCTTGGCGCACTGGAGCTGGCAGAGCAACGCCTGGGCCAGCAACGCCTTGCCGACACCGCCCGCATGCTCGACCTCGGCCGCAGCAACGCACTGCGCGCCGCAGCCCTGGTGCAGCGGTTGCTGGCCTTTTCGCGCCAGCAGACGCTGCTGCCACAAGCGGTGGATGTGCAGCGCCTGGTCGCCGACATGCATGACCTGATCCGCAGCTCGACCGGCCCGCACATCGACTTTCAGGACCGCACGCTGGCCGCGCAATGGTCGATCCGCATCGATCCACAGCAGCTGGAGAACGCTCTGCTCAACCTGTGCATCAACGCCCGTGACGCCATGCCGCTGGGCGGCACCTTGCGCATCGGCTGCGAAAACGCCGATCTCGCAGCGGCCGAGGCCAAGCGCCTGGACCTGCCGACGGGCCAGTATCTGCACATTAGTGTCGAGGACACCGGCATGGGTATGTCCAGTGAGGTGCTGCAACGCGTCCTCGAACCCTTCTTTACCACCAAGCCACTGGGCCAGGGCACCGGCCTGGGGTTGTCCATGGCCTATGGCTTTGTCCGCCAGTCCGGAGGGCAGTTGCTGATCGACAGCGTCACTGGGCAAGGCACTTGCGTTCACCTGTACCTGCCCCGGGACCGGAGCGCTCCCGCAACCTGCCACGACGAGCCAGCCACATCCGCCATCACGCCCCTGCAGGCGCGCGGGTGCCGGATCATGCTGGTGGAAGACCAACCGGCCTTGCGCCTGGTGCTGGTCGAAGTGCTGACGGAGCTGGGCTACCAGGTGCAAGCTTTCGAGGGCGGCCACTCGGCGCTTGAGTCGTTGCAGGAAGGGCCACCACCGGACTTGCTGATCACCGATGTCGGCCTGCCTGGGCGGGTTGACGGTTATCAGCTTGCAGAGGCCTACCAAAACCTTGTGGAGCATGCCCCGGTATTGCTGATTACCGGCTACGACGCTGCCGATACGATGCACTTTGCCCGGCCCGACAGGCGCACCGAACTGCTGCACAAACCCTTCGACCTGAGCACCCTTGGCGAACGGATCGAGCGGCTGCTGGCCATTGCGCCACACCCGCGTTGACTGGCTATTCGCCTGTTGCCGAACACGCTAAAGTCTGGGCTTCATCCACTGTCGGACGTCGGCATGCCCTCCCGCGACCTGCTTTCACTGCGCCAACAAGTCGAAGCCCTGCAGCAACAGAACGCGCTGCTGGAAGCCCGCCTGGCAAGCCATCAGCAACACGACCAGGACTTCTACCGCTCGCTCTTCGACACCATGGACGAGGGCTTCTGCATCATCGAGTTCTTCGACGGCCCGCACGGCCCGCTGAGCGACTATGTGCATGTGCTGGCCAATGCGGCCTATGCCAAGCACGCCGGCATCCCCAACGTGGTCGGGCAGAAACTGCGCGAGATGGTGCCCGATGAGGCAGACGACTGGGTCGCTCGTTATGGCGCGGTGCTGCGCACGGGCGAGCCGCTGCATTTCGAGCAGGAGCTGGTCGCCACCGGCCATGTGTTGTCGGTGACCACCTTCCGTGTAGAGCCGGCCGAAAAGCGCCAGGTGGCGGTACTGTTCAAGGACGTCACCGCACGCCGACGGGCAGAGCAGGCCCTGCAGCGCCTGAACGAGGAGCTGGAACAACGGGTGAATGCGGCACTGGCAGAACAGGCCAAGGCCGAGGAAGCCCTGCGCCAGGCACAGAAGATGGAAGCGGTCGGCCAGCTCAGTGGCGGCATCGCCCACGACTTCAACAACCTGCTGGGCGGCATCCTCAGTGCCCAGGAGCTGATGCGCCAACGCCTGGAACAATCCCGTTTCGACGCCCTGGAGCCGTTGCTGAAGCTGTCCAGCGACTCGGCGCAGCGGGCCTCTTCGCTGGTACACCGGCTGCTGGCATTCTCCCGTCAGCAGACCCTGCAGCCCTGCTCCACGCAGGTGGCCACGCTGGTGGGCGGCATGGAAGAGCTGCTGCGCCGCACCATCGGTCCCTCCATCACCCTGACCAGCCAATTCCCCTGCCAGCTGTGGCCGACCTTCATCGACCCGCCGCAACTGGAAAGCGCCCTGCTCAACGTGTGCATCAATGCCCGCGATGCCATGCCCGCCGGCGGCGTGATCGATATCCTCGGTGACAACCTGCTGCTCGACGACCAGCAAGCCCGTGCACTGGAACTGCCAGCTGGCGAATACGTACGGCTGAGCATCAGCGACAACGGCAATGGCATGTCGGCGGAGGTGGCCGAGCGCGCCGTCGACCCGTTTTTCACCACCAAGCCGATGGGCCACGGCACTGGGCTGGGCTTGTCGATGACCTATGGTTTCGTGCGCCAGTCGGGCGGGCAGCTACGGGTGTTGTCGACACTTGGCGAAGGCACCCGCATCGAGCTGCTGCTTCCCCGCCACCACCAGCACCCCGAAGCCCTGGCACCCAGGCCACCGCGCACATTGCTGGAAAAAAGCAGCAGCGCCACGCAGCGTATCCTGCTGGTCGAAGACCAGGCCGCCTTGCGCGTGGTCGTCTGCGAGGTGCTGGAAGAACTGGGTTATCGGGTCGATGCATTCGAGAACGGCCCGGCCGCCCTCGCCCACCTGCAAGCTGGCGAGCGGCCAGACCTGCTGTTGAGCGATATCGGCCTGCCCGGCGGCCTGAATGGCCGCCAGTTGGCTGAACGTTGCCGCGAGCGCCACCCCGGCCTCAGGGTGCTGTTCATCACTGGCTACGACGAAAGCGCGGCGCTCAGTGACGGCCAATTGCTGCAAGGCACTCAGGTGCTGACCAAGCCGTTCGAGCTGGAAGTGCTGGCCGAACGGGTACGCACGCTGCTGGAGGATTGACCGGCGCGCTCAGCGCCCGCCGCCCAGGTCGATGAAGCTGCCGGTGGAGTACGAGGCTTTGTCCGAGAGCAGCCAGAGGATGGCCTCGGCCACTTCCTCGGGGCGCCCGCCGCGGCCCATGGGCAAGCCGGGCTCGAGCTTGCTGACCCGGTCGGGGTCGCCCGACAGCGCGTGGAACCCGGTATGGATGTAGCCTGGCCGCACACCATTGACCCGCACGCCCTCGCCTGCCACTTCCTTTGCCAGGCCAATGGTGAAGGTGTCGAGGGCGCCCTTGGAAGCGGCATAGTCCACGTATTCGTTGGGCGAGCCCAGGCGTGCGGCCACCGACGACACGTTGACGATGGCCCCGCCCGGCCCGCCGTACCGGCGTGCCATGCGCTTCAGTGCGTGCTTGGCGCAGAGCATGGGGCCGACGACGTTGGTCTTCATGACCTTGAGCAGGCGGAACTCGGACATGTCCTCGACCCGGCTTTGCTGGCCGATGGTGCCTGCGTTGTTGACCAGCGCGGTGACCGGGCCGAGTTCTTCGTCCACGCGCTGGAACAGCTGGATGACCTCATCCTCGACACTGGCGTCGGCGCGCACGGTGATGGCCTTGGCGCCCAGGGCGCGGACCTGGCCGAGGATGTCCTCGGCGGCCTGGTCGTCGGCGTGGTAGTTGATGCAGATGCGGTAGCCCTGGCGGGCGGCCAGCAGCGCCGTGGCGGCGCCGATGCCGCGGCTGGCACCGGTGATGACGATGACTTTCTCCATGGGTCTGCCAATCGTTTGGAAAGGGAGCATCGACAATAGGGGAAAAGGCTGCGCGTGGGAATGACCTTTCCTGCTGCTACTGCCTGGGCGTGCCCTGCTGGGGAAACAACGTCTCGAATCGCGGCGTCGCCCGCGCAACGAAACCCAGCCCCTGGTGCATGATGAAGTAGGCAGCTATTTCATGCCGCTCGGCGAAGGCATAGCCTTCCTCCGGGCCGAGCACCATCAACAATGTATCGAGGGCATCGGCACGCAGCACCGAAGGGTCGACCACCGACACTGCCGCCAGCGCGTGCTTGACCGGCCTGCCGACACGGGGGTCGAAGGTGTGCGAGTAGCGCTGGCCACCTTCCTCGAAATAGTTGCGATAATCGCCGGCGGTGGCAACGCCGTAGCCATCCAGGGCGATGGCGCGCTCCACTTGCTGCTCGCTCCCGCCACTCGGTACCTCGAGGGCGATGCGCCAGGGCGAGCCATCCGGCTTGCGGCCGACGCCCTTGAGTTCACCGGTGATCTCGACCAGATAGGCCTGGATACCCAGGGCCGCAAGCCTGTCACCCACCTGGTCCACTGCATAACCGGCGAGCATGCTGTCGAAATCCAGCTGCGCTGCCACATCCTTGCACAGCTTTTCTCCATCCAGGTGCAAGTGCTGCAGGCCTACCCGTGCCTGCTCTCGCGCCAGTGCGCTGGCGTCCGGCACCTGCCTGCCGCGTGACCGCGGGCCGAAGCCCCAGAGGTTCATCAATGGCAGGACCGTCAGGTCGAAAGCCCCGCCACTCTCGCGGAACAGGGACACACCGTACACCAGCAAGTGCTGCATCTCTTCCGGCACCGCCTGACAGGCGCCGGCCGGCAGAGCGTTGAAACGGGCAACCACGGAATCGCCGCGCCAGTTGGAAAACTGCTTGTCGAGCGCCTCGAGAATCCTCTCGACTTCGGCCTTTACCTGCTGCGCGCCGGGCGCCTGCGCGGTGGGTACGTACTGGATCGAATACGTGCTGCCCATGGTCGGCCCGCCAAAGCGTTCGATCCTTTCGCCGCAGCCATACAGCAACGTCACCAGCATCACCAGCAGGCTTGCGCGCATCATTCGACACCTCGCCGACTCTGGCCGCCCGTTCGCGGCGCAGGCTATTTCACCAGAATTGCGAGATGGCAATTGGCCTACCGTTCATCAGCAAACCTGGTCAAAAACCGAACAAAATCCTCATTGAGCACTCTGATCTGCGCGGGTGATCAATCATCCCCCCTCCCTTTCCGCTTAACGTCCCGGAAGCAATAAAACAACCATGTGCATAAGCGCACAGGGGCGTTCTTTGCCCAAAAATTGGAGGACAGTAAATGTCTAGCCATTCGTTGCAGAGCGTCGAACGCCTGCAGAGCCGCATCCGCGCCCAGCGTCAGCCGCAACAGAAAACTTTCTGGCGCCGTCTGCTGGCCATCGCCTCATCCTCTCAGCGTAGTTGGCATGGAGGGATCGAGCTCAGGGGATACAAGGAACTGTCCAACGCCAACCCTGTTGCCCCCGTCGCAATCGGAAAAATCCAGCTGGCGATCCCGCTCGGGCGGGGTCGGCGGTTTGTCCAGCCTTGCGTGCAGCCGGGGCAGCATGTGCGCAAGGGCGAAGTGATCGGTATTGGCGACAACACCACCGCCTGGGTGCATGCCATTACCTCCGGCATCGTGGACCGGATCGATCACGTCTTCGCGGCCGACTCGGCCGAGCCGGTCATGGCCGTCATCCTGAACGCAGATGGCCTGGATGAGTGGCTCGAGCGCCCGGCGCCGAGCCTGCCGCAAACGCCAGAGGCGCTGGTCGAGCGCGCCTTGCAGATGGGCATAGTCGGCCTTGGTGGTGCGGGTTTCCCGACTGCCCTCAAGCTGGCCGGCGCACAGCAGCCCGATCTGCTGCTGATCAACGGCGCCGAATGCGAGCCCTTCCTTACCTGCGATGACCGCCTCATGCGTGAGAATGCCGAAGCGTTGATCGAGGCCGCCGACTATGTCGCCGCGCTGCTGGGAATAACGACTACCCGTTTCGGCATCGAAACCAACAAGCCGGAGGCGATGGCCACGTTACGTGCCGCCGCTCGCCAGGCGCGCACCCGGGTCGAGATTTGTCCACTTCCGGAGCGTTACCCGGCAGGTGGGCAGCCGTTGATGATCAAGAGCCTCAGTGGCCGCAACCTGGCCCCGGGGAGCCGCCCCGCCGATATCGGCGTGCTGGCGCTGAATGTCGCAACCCTCTACGCACTGGGCCGGGCCGTCTTCCAGGGCGAACCACTGACCAGCCGCGTGCTGACACTGACCGGTGACTGCGAGCGCCCGGGCAATGTGCGGGTGCCGGTGGGTTACCCGGTCAGCGAACTGCGCGCGATTGCTGGCGCGTCCTCCACTGGGCAGCTGACCCAGGTCGGCGGCCCGATGATGGGGCAGCCGCTACCGGACGCCAACGCCTTCGTCAGCAAGACCAGCAGTTGCCTGATATTCGGCGCCGAGCGCTACCTGCCGGCTGCTCGCCCCGCCAGCAGTTGCATTCGCTGCACGCGCTGCGTGGATGTCTGCCCGATGTCGCTCAGGCCGCTGGACCTCTACGCTGCCGCAGAACGCCTGGACAAGGCCAGCCTGCAAGAGCTGCGCCTGGACGCCTGCATCGAATGCGGCAGCTGCAGCAGCATCTGCCCAAGCAATATCCCGCTGCGCGAACGCTTCCGCCAGAGCAAGACGGAGGTCCGCGCATGAGCCTGATACGCCACCCCATCCCGCAACGACTGCGCACGGTGATGCTGCTGGTCGTCCTGTGCCTGCTACCGGGCACCGTCCTGTATGCCTGGCAATTCGGCGTCGTGGTCTGGTTGCAGGCCTTCTGGTGCGTGCTGTTCGCCCTGGGCTTCGAAGCCGCCCTGCTGCGCCTGCGCGGGCATGACGTACGCAAGGGTTTGAGCGACCTCAGCTGGCTGGTGCTGGGCCTGATACTGGCTCGGGCATTGCCGCTGATGGTGCCGTTGTGGATGATCGCCCTGGCCAGCTTTGCCGCGCTGGCACTGTGCAAGCACGCCAGTGGAGGCCTTGGTCGCAACCGCCTCAACCCTGCGATGGTTGGCCTGGGGGTGGTCGCCATCTGCTTCTACCAGCAGTTGTACCCCGCGCCATCGAACCATGCTCCCTGGACCGCAGCCCTGGACGCCAAGGCGGTTCTGCTGCAACAGCTACAGTTGGCGCCACGCCTGGAACTCGATGCGTTCGCCGGCGCCACTCAACTGGCGCAGAACGAGTTCACCCATGTCACCCACAACCTGTCGGGGTACGGCTACATTGCCGGCGGTTTGCTGCTGGCTTTGCTGCGGGTGATCCGCATCGAGATTCCGCTGGCGATGATCGCGAGCACAGTATTGCTGTGCATGGCCGCCGGCCACAGCCTGCAGGAAGCCGTGTACAACCTCAGCCTCGGCGGCTACCTCTTCACCGCCTTCTTCATCGCCACCGATCCGGTCACCAGCCCCGATACCCGCGCCGGTCGCATCCTCTTCGGCGTGATCGTCGGCACGCTGACCGAGCTGATTCGCGAGTTCGGGCTTTACGCCGATGGCCTCTGCTTCGCCGTGCTGGCCGGCAACCTGCTGGTGCCGCAAATCGACCGGTTGGTGCTGCGCATGCAGCGGCCCTGGTACGCAGCAGCGAGTGCCTGACCTGGCATCTGGGAAAGAGCCTGGGCCTTGTTCTGGCCCGGCTCAGTGCCCTGCCGACGCCGGCCCCGCCTTGGCGGTAAAGGGCGGTTTGGCGAACCACACCAACAGGATCAACCCGGCAAACACCCAGGTCATCAGGGTGAAGTAGTCCACCGTCGACATCATGTACGCCTGCCCGTTGAGTATCTGCTCCAGCTGCGCATAGCTCTGCGGGCTGGCCCCGCCCAGCTGCTCCAGGGTATGCCGCGTGGCCGGGTCGAACTGGCTGATGTGTTCGCTCAGGTAGGCATGGTGCTGGTCCGCCCGGCGAATCCAGATCCAGGTGGTCAGCGACGCCGCGAAACTGCCGCCCAAGGTACGCAGGAAAGTCGCCAGGCCCGAGCCATCGGCAATCTGCTGCGGTGGCAGGTCGGACAGCAGGATGCTCAAGGTCGGCATGAAGAACAGCGCCACGCCAATGCCCATGAACAGCTGCACCAGCGCCACATGCTGGAAGTCCACCTCGCTGGTGAACCCGGCACGCATGTAGCAGCTGCTGCCGATCGCCAGGAACGCCAGCCCGGCCAGCACACGCAGGTCGAAGCGGTGCGCGTACTTGCCCACGAACGGCGACATGAGCACCGGCAACAGGCCGATCGGCGCCACCGCCAGGCCGGCCCAGGTAGCGGTATAGCCCATCTGCGTCTGCAGCCACTGCGGCAGGATCAGGTTGATGCCGAAGAACCCGGCATAGCCCCCTACCAGCACGATGGTGCCGACGCGGAAGTTGCGGTGCGCGAACAGGCGCAGGTTGACCACCGGGTGACGGTCGGTCAGTTCCCAGATCACGAACACCGCCAGGAACACCAGCGAGATCAGGCTGCCGACAATGATGAACGACGACTCGAACCAGTCCAGGTCATTGCCTTTGTCCAGCACCACCTGCAACGCGCCAACGCCGATGACCAGCGTCAGCAGGCCGATGTAGTCCATCGGCTGGCGGCTGGTGACCACCGGCCGGGTGCGCATCTGCTGGCGCACCACGGCGGCGGCGAACAGGCCGATGGGCACGTTGATGAAGAAGATCCACGGCCAGCTGTAGCTGTCGGTGATCCAGCCCCCGAGAATCGGCCCGGCAATCGGCGCCACCACCGTGACCATCGCCAGCAGCGCCAGGGCCATGCCGCGCTTGGCCGGCGGGTAGACGGCGATCAGCAAGGTCTGGGTCATCGGGTACAACGGCCCGGCCACCACGCCCTGCAACACGCGAAAACCGACCAGTTCCGGCATCGACTGGGCAATACCGCACAGGAACGAGGCCAGCACGAACAGCAGCGTGGCCCAGATGAACAGCTTCACCTCGCCAAACCGCCGGCTGAGCCAGCCGGTCAGCGGCAAGGCGATGGCGTTGCTCACCGCGAACGAAGTGATGACCCAGGTGCCCTGCTCGTAGCTCACCCCCAGGTTGCCGGAAATGGTCGGCAAGGCCACGTTGGCGATGGTGGTGTCGAGCACCTGCATGAACGTCGCCAGCGACAGGCCGATGGTGGTCAGCAGCAGGCTCGGTGGCGTGAACTGGGCAGCAGCGTTGTTGCTCATCGCTGGGCCGTCTTGCCGGTTGCGCTGTTTTCGTGGATGAGCCGGGCGATCAGGTTGTCGGCTTCGACCAGCTGGCGGTCATACACCTGGGTGGTGTAGCTGGCCTGCTGCGGTGGCTGCTGGGCCAAGGCCGGGCCGCTCTGGTCGTGCAGGTCGACCTCGACCACGGTGGACAGGCCGATGCGCAGCGGGTGGTCCTTGAGCTGGTCGGGGCTGAGGTGGATGCGTACCGGCACGCGCTGGACGATCTTGATCCAGTTACCAGTGGCATTCTGCGCCGGCAACAGGGCGAAGGCGCTGCCGGTGCCGGCGCCAAGGCTGTCGACCGTGCCGCTGTACCTGACCTCGCTGCCGTACAGGTCGGCGCTGATCTGCACCGGCTGGCCGATACGCATGTCGCGCAGCTGGGTTTCCTTGAAGTTGGCGTCGATCCACACCTGGTCCAGCGGGATCACCGCCATGGTCGCGGTGCCCGGTTGCAGGCGCTGGCCCAGCTGCACGGTACGCTTGGCGACGTAGCCGGTGACCGGTGCCACCAGGGTGGTGCGGGCATGGTCGAGGTAGGCCTGGCGCAGGTCGGCGGCGGCGGCCATCACCTCGGGGTGCGAGGACACCACGGTGTCATCGACCAGCGCGCTGCTGGTGCTGAGCTGCTGGCGCGCACTGTTGACGGCAGCCTCGGCCACGCTCAGGTCATCGCGGGCATGGGACAATTCTTCTGCGGCAATCGCACCGCTGTCGGCCAGCACCTTGCGCCGGTTGAAGTCCTGGCGGGCCTTGCGCAGCTCGGCCTGGCGGGTTTCCAGCTGGGCCTTGAGCGCGTCGACGTTGCTGTACAACCCGCGCACCTGGCGCACGCTGCGCGCCAGCTTGGCTTCGGCGGACTGCAAGGCCACCTGGCTGTCGGCCGGGTCGAATTGCAGCAATACCTGGCCGGCGTGGACCAGGTCGCCGTCATCGGCACCGATGCTGGTGACGGTGCCGGTGACCAGCGGGGTGATCTCTACCACGTTGCCGTTGACGTAGGCATCGTCGGTGCTTTCGTGCCAGCGCCCGACCAGGCTGTACCAGGCCCAGGCACCAACGCCGGCAAGGATCAGCAGCAACACCAGGCCAAGCAGCCAGGCCTTGCGCTTGCGCGACGGTTCGGGCGCGGCGGAGGGAGTCGGGGTGTCTGCGGGAGTGGCCATGACAATACCTTGGATAATTCGTGACAGGGTTCAACGATCGCCGAAGCGGCGGATCGTCAACGGGTCGCCGGCAGCGAGCAGGACCTTGGCCAGCAGGCCTTCCAGGGTCTCGAGCTCTTCGGCTGCCAGCGCGCCGCACAACTCGTTCATGGCCGCCGCGCCGATTTCCGGCAGGCGGTCAGCCAGGCGCTGGCCATCGGCGGTAAGGGCCAGGCGCACCTGGCGGCGGTCGTCGGCGCAGCGGTTGCGCACGATCAGCTCCTTCTGCTCGAGGCGGTCGAGCATGCGGGTCATCGACCCGCTGTCCAGGCCCAGGTAGCGGCACAGCTCGGCCGGGGTGTCCACCTGGTACTGGGTGACGATGATCAGCACCTTGAACTGCGCGGCGGTGACGCCTTCGGATTCGAGGTGCCAGTCGAGAATGCGGTCCTTGAGGATCGCCGCGCGGCCAAGCAGCATGCCGATGGCGCAGGTCTGGAAGTTTTCGGGGGAAAAATGGGCCATCGGAGGCTGCTCGGGTAATTGTGTAAAAATATTACTGCCTAGGCAGTGAATGTCAAAGCTTTGATTAGGTTGCTATGGAAAATTTCATGAATTGCTTAAGCACACCTGAAAACCTGCGCGCCCTTGTGGGAGCGGGCATGCCCGCGAACACGGGCGAAGCCCGTGCCATCCTCCGCGGTGCCTGCTTCGCGGGCACGCCCGCTCCCACAGGGAACTGTGACTGCTGTCACTGCCGCAATCGCAGGCCCAGTGCCTCCACCGCCCCGCAGGCTATGGCCATGCCCACCAACTCCGCCAGGCTATCGGCCTGCAACCGCTTCATCACCCGCCCCCGGTACAGGTCCACCGTCTTCACGCTGACGCCCAGCCGCTCGGCAATCTCGCGGTTGCTCAACCCTTGGGCCAACGGCACGAACACATCGCGCTCGCGTGGGGTCAGGCCGTCGATGCGCGCCTGCACCCGGGCCAGCGCCTGGTCGTCCTGGCGTGCCCGCCCGGCGTTCTCCAGCGCGGCCTGTACGCTGTCGAGCAGCAACTGGTCGTTGTAGGGCTTTTCGATGAAGTCGCAGGCGCCGGCCTTGAATGCCCGCACCACGATCGGCACATCGGCATGGCCGCTGACGAAGATCACCGGCAACTCCAGGCCACGCTCGCGCATCGCCTGCTGCACCGCCAACCCGCCCAGCCCAGGCATGCGCACATCCAGCAGCACACAGGCCGGCCCATCGTCGACGCAGGCGTCGAGAAACGCCTGCCCGCCGGCGAACGGCAAAGCCTGCAAGCCCACCGACTGCAGCAGCCACACCGTCGAGTCGCGCATACCCTGGTCATCATCGACCACATACACTTTCGCTTGCACTGCCATCTCCCCTTATCCCCTGCTGACCGCCAGGCGGCAGCACAGTACCAGACCGCCATTGTCACCGGCTCGCGCCCACAGGCTGCCGCCAAAGCCCTCGATCAGGCTGCGGCTCATGCTCAGGCCAAGGCCCAGGCCGTCGGCCTTGCTGGTGGTGAACGGCGTGAAGATTTCATCCAGGCGCTCGGGCGCCACGCCCGGGCCCTGGTCGGCCACCTCGACCAGCACGCCATCGCCATCGCGCGCGGCGCCCAGCAGGATACGTGACGGCCGCTCGCCATGCTGCTCGCGGTTGGCATCGATGGCGTTGCGCAGCAGGTTCAACAGCACCTGCTCCAGCAGTACCCGGTCGGCATACACCAAGGGCAGCTGCGCGCTCATGCGCAGTTCGACCACCACCTGGTCACGCGCGGCTTCCCAGGCACACAGGCGCATGGCTTCGCCGGCCACCTCGGCCACGTCCAGCGCCTGCAGGCGGCGCGGCCCTTTGCGCAGGAAGGCGCGCAGGCGGCGGATCACTTCAGCGGCATGGGTGGCCTGTTCGCTGATGCGTTGCAGGCCCTGCCCCACCCGCTCGCGGGCCTGCGGGTCGCGCTCCAGGCCCTGCAAGTAGCGCTGGCTGGCATTGGCATAGTTGACCACTGCGGCCAACGGCTGGTTGATCTCGTGGGCAATGCCCGAAGCCAGCTCGCCCAAGGTGGCCAACCGGGCGCTGTGCGCCAGGCTCTCCTGGGCTTCGATGCGCAGGGTGATGTCGCGGGACACGCTGACCACCTCTACCACCGCGCCGGTGTAGGTTTCGCGGATGGCCCGGCTGGCGATCTCGAACCAGCGGTAGCCGCCTGCGGCCTGGCGCACCCGGCAGGTCATGGTGTGGTAGCCGTCCTGGTCCAGCGCGGCGGCGGCCTGGCGCAGCACCTGGCGGCGCTCGCGCGGGTGCAGCAAGGTATGCACGGCCATGCCGCGCAGCTGCTCGGGCCACAGGCCAAGCAGGCGGAATGCCGCCGGCGAGGCATCGAGGAAGCGGCCGTCGGGGCTGTGCCGGGAGATCAGGTCGGTGGTGTTCTCGATGATCAGCCGGTACAAGCGCCGGGCGCGGCTGGCCTCGCGTGCGCCATGGCGCTCGTCGCTGGCGTCGCGGCCACGCGCCAGCACTTGCTGGCCCTGGTCGTCAGGGATGAAGCTCCACAGCACGATGCGTTCGCCGACCTGCACCTCGACATCGGCGATCGCCCGGCGCTGGCGCAGGCAGGCGCGCACCAGGGCGGCGCAGTTGCCCGGCAGCCAGCTGGCCAGTGCCGGGCCCTCATCGACCCAGGCCTGCAACGCCGGGTTGAGTGCCAGCGGCCTGGCGTCGCCAGCCAGCATCAGGCTGGGTTGCGGGTCCTTGGCGAGCAAGGGATAGGCAGTGTTGTCCACGATAGGCGGCTCGTTGTTATAGTAGTTTTACTATATTGCTATAGTCGATATTCCTAATACCATAGCGACTCGCGTAAAACTGCGACAAGGGGGAGCGGCCCACCGTCCGCCTCCCTGCACCCTGAACAGAGCTAACAATCAGCCACCGGGGGTCAAGCGCACAGGTTGTGCCTGCCTCCCCTACAGGATTACCGCATGTCGATCTATGCCCAGGGCCTGATGCCCGCTGCCGTCAACCATGTCGCCCTCACCCCGCTGAGTTTCATCGAACGCACCGCTGCCGTATACGGCAACTACCCGGCGGTGATCCACGGTGCCATCCGCCGCAACTGGCAGCAGACCTACCAACGCTGCCGACGCCTGGCCAGCGCCCTGGTGGGCCGGGGTATCGGCCGTGGCGACACCGTGGCGGTGATGTTGCCCAACATTCCGGCCATGCTCGAAGCCCATTTTGGCGTGCCCATGACCGGCGCCGTGCTCAATACCCTGAACGTACGCCTGGACGCCGAGGCCATCGCCTTCATGCTGCAGCATGGCGAGGCCAAGGTGCTGATCACCGACCGCGAGTTCCACAGCGTCATCGAGGCGGCTCTGGCCTTGCTCGAGCACCCGCCATTGGTGGTGGATGTGGATGACCCGGAGTACGGCGAAGGCCGTGCGGTCAGCGAACTGGATTATGAGGCGTTCCTCGCCGAAGGCGACCCGGACTTTGCCTGGGAATGGCCCGATGACGAGTGGCAGGCGATCTCGCTCAACTACACCTCCGGCACCACCGGCAACCCCAAGGGCGTGGTCTACCACCACCGTGGCGCTTACCTGAACGCCCTGGGCAACCAGATGGTCTGGGGCATGGGCCATCGCCCGGTGTACCTGTGGACCCTGCCGATGTTCCACTGCAACGGCTGGTGCTACCCATGGACCATCACCGCGCTGGCCGGCACCCATGTGTTCCTGCGCCGAGTCGACCCGCAGAAGATCCTGACCCTGATCCGCGAGCACCGGGTCAGCCACCTGTGCGGCGCGCCAATCGTGCTCAACGCCCTGGTCAACATGCCCGAAGCGGCCAAGGCGGCCATCGAGCACCCGGTGCAGGCCATGGTCGCCGGCGCCGCGCCACCCGCCAAAGTCATCGGCGCCGTGGAAGAGATGGGCATCCAGGTCACCCACACCTACGGCCTGACCGAAGTCTACGGCCCGGTGACCGTGTGTGCCTGGCATGACGAATGGGATGAGCTGTCGCTGGAAGAGCGCGCACGGATCAAGTCCCGCCAGGGCGTGCGCTACCCGACCCTCGACGGCCTGATGGTCGCCGACCCACAAACCCTCGAACCGGTGCCGCGCGACGGCGACACCCTGGGCGAGATCTTCATGCGCGGCAACACGGTGATGAAGGGCTACCTGAAGAACCCCGAGGCCACCGTAGAAGCCTTCCGTGGCGGCTGGTTCCACACCGGTGACCTGGCCGTGTGGCACGCCGACGGCTATGTCGAGATCAAGGACCGGCTCAAGGACATCATCATTTCCGGTGGCGAGAACATCTCCACCATCGAGGTCGAGGACACCCTGTACAAGCACCCGGCGGTGCTGGAAGCCGCGGTGGTAGCGCGCCCGGATGAAAAATGGGGGGAAACCCCGTGCGCCTTCGTTGCCCTCAAGCCGGGCCGCGAAGACACCCGCGAAGCCGACATCACCAGCTGGTGCCGCGAGCACCTGGCCGGGTTCAAGGTGCCGAAGACCGTGGTGTTCGGCGAACTGCCCAAGACCTCCACCGGCAAGATCCAGAAGTACGTGCTGCGCGACCGGGCCAAAGCCCTCTGATCGAGTAGTGGCCTCTTCGCGGGCATGCCCGCTCCCACAGGGACCGCACCGGCCTCGAACCCCGTGCTTTACCTGTAGGAGCGGGCGTGCCCGCGAAGAGGCCAGCCCATGTTTCCCTTATTCCAAGAGCCCCCGATGACCACCTACACAGCCCCCCTGCGCGACATGCGCTTCGTCCTGCATGATGTGTTCAACGCCCCGGCCCTGTGGGCCCGCCTGCCTGCCCTTGCCGAGCGCATCGACGCCGATACCGCCGATGCCATCCTCGAGGAAGCAGCCAAAGTCACCGGCCAGCTGATTGCCCCGCTCAGCCGCAACGGTGACGAGCAAGGCGTGCGCTTTGCCGCAGGCGAAGTCACTACCCCTGACGGCTTCCGCGAGGCCTGGCACACCTACCGCGAAGGCGGTTGGGTCGGCCTGGGCGGCAACCCCGAACACGGCGGCATGGGCATGCCGAAAATGCTCGGTGTGCTGTTCGAAGAAATGCTCTACGCCGCCGATTGCAGCTTCAGCCTGTATTCGGCGTTGAGCGCCGGCAGCTGCCTGGCGATCGATGCCCACGCCAGCGAAACGCTCAAGGCCACCTACCTGCCGCCCCTGTACGAAGGCCGCTGGGCCGGCACCATGTGCCTCACCGAACCTCATGCCGGCACCGACCTGGGGCTGATCCGCAGCCGCGCCGAGCCCCAGGCCGACGGCAGCTATCGCATCAGCGGCAGCAAGATCTTCATTACCGGCGGCGAACAGGACCTGACCGAGAACATCGTTCACCTGGTGCTGGCCAAGCTGCCGGATGCACCCACCGGCGCCAAGGGCATCTCGCTGTTCCTGGTGCCCAAGTACCTGGTCGAGGCCGATGGCCGCCTGGGCGCGCGCAACGCCGCCCATTGCGGCTCGATCGAACACAAGATGGGCATCAAGGCCTCGGCCACCTGCGTGATGAACTTCGATGGTGCCGTCGGCTACCTGGTGGGCGAACCGAACAAGGGCCTGGCGGCGATGTTCACCATGATGAACTACGAGCGCCTGTCCATCGGCATCCAGGGCATCGGTTGTGCCGAGGCGTCCTACCAGAGCGCCGCCCGCTACGCCAACGAGCGCCTGCAAAGCCGCGCCGCCAGCGGCCCGCAGGCACAGGACAAGGCTGCCGACCCGATCATCCAGCACGGCGATGTGCGGCGCATGCTGCTGACCATGCGCACCCTCACCGAAGGTGGGCGGGCGTTTGCCGCCTACGTCGGCCAGCAGCTGGACCTGGCGCGCTACGCCGATGACGCCGGCGAGCGCGAGCATGCGCAGCGCCTGGTGGCGCTGCTGACGCCGGTGGCCAAGGCGTTCTTCACCGACAACGGCCTGGAAAGCTGCGTGCTCGGCCAGCAGGTGTATGGCGGCCATGGCTATATCCGCGAATGGGGCCAGGAGCAGCGGGTGCGCGACGTGCGCATTGCGCAGATCTACGAAGGCACCAACGGCATCCAGGCCCTCGACCTGCTCGGGCGCAAGGTGCTGGCCGACGGTGGCCAGGCGCTGGCCAGCTTTGCCGCCGAGGTGCGGGCCTTCAGCGTGGATGCGCCGCTGCACCGTGAAGCCCTGCAAGCGAGCCTGGCGCGGCTGGAGGCCACCAGCGCCTGGCTGCGGGCGCGGGCCGGCGAGGATGCCAACCTGGTCAGCGCGGTGGCGGTGGAATATTTGCAGCTGTTCGGGCTGACTGCGTATGCCTACATGTGGGCGCGGATGGCGGCGGTGGCGTTGGCCAGGCGTGACGAAGATGCCGCGTTTCATGGGGCCAAGCTTGCGTGTGCGGAGTTCTTCTTCCAGCGGGTCTTGCCGCGGGGGTTGGGGCTGGAGGCCAGTATCCGGGCGGGTAGTGGCAGCCTTTATGGTTTGGAGGCGGCGCAGTTCTGATGAGCCTCTGGGGGCGCTATGCGCCCCTTTCGCGACACAAGGCCGCTCCCACAGGTATCGCACCAACCCATCGGGCAGCGCTGTACCTGTGGGAGCGGCCTTGTGTCGCGAAAGGGCTGCGCAGCAGCCCCAACGATTTCAGCCTGAATTTACCTGCGCGAAGGGTTCTCAAACGCTGGAAAACCATCACCAATCCGACGAAAACCGGCACAACTGATAGTCATTCGCCATTACCTCGGTTCTCGGGAGCCCTCCAGCAAGGGTAGAATGCGCAAAACCCGGAGCCGCAATGAACCACGACCGCCTCAATCCCAGCCCAGACGATGCCATCACCGACGCCGCCGCGCACTGGTGCATGCGCCTGCACGCCGAAGATTGCACGGCGGGCGAGCGCGAGGCGTTCGCCCGCTGGCTGGCGGCCGACCCGCGGCATGCCGAGGAATACCAGGCGATGCTGGAAATCTGGCAAACCGCCGACCTGCTGCCGCGCAATGCCACTGTCATCGACTTCAACCCGCCCGTGCAACAGGCCGCGCGCCCGCGCAACTGGCGGCCGCTGGCATCCGCTGCCGCAATCGCCCTGGCGGTGCTGCCGCTGGCCGGCTGGGTGGGCTGGGAGCAAGGCTGGCTGCCCAACCACTACCAGCACTTCGAAGCCGGCGCGCACATGCAGACTGTGCAACTGAGCGACGGCAGCACGGTGCAGCTCAACCTCAACACCGAGCTCACCTACCTCAACTACAAGGACCAGCGCCAGGTCACGCTCAAGCGTGGCGAGGCGTTCTTCAAGGTGCAGCACGACAGCAGCCACCCGTTCATCGTGCATGCCGGTCGCGGCCAGACCCGCGTCACCGGCACCCAGTTCAACGTGTGGAAGTACCAGGAGCAGGTCAAGGTCACCCTGGTGGAGGGTTCGGTACTGGTATCCAGCGACGGCAGCGCCGGTGGCTACCGCCTGGGCCCGGGGATGCAGGCCAGCTATCACAAGGGCGACTTCGAGCCGCAACTGGAACAGAGCGACGACTACGGCAACAGCCTGGCCTGGCGCGACGGCAAGCTGGTGCTCGACAACCTGAGCCTGGAACAGGCCCTGCCGATTATCAACCGCTACCTCGACGCACCGCTGTTGCTGGCCGACGCCAGCACCGGCCGCATCCGCATCAGCGGCATCTACAACACCCGTGAGGTGGGGCGCCTGGTCAACAACCTGCCCAAGGTGCTGCCGGTCTACCTGACCCGCAGCAAGGACGGCAGCACCGTGCTCAACCGCATCTCGCCGCCGCCCGACAAGGGCTGACGCCCCTCCCCGTCTTACAGCGTCATCGCCGCCAACCAGCCGAACGCCAGCAGTGGCAGGTTGTAGTGGATGAAGGTGGGCACCACGGTGTCCCAGATATGGTGGTGCTGGCCATCCACGTTCAAACCCGAGGTCGGGCCCAGGGTCGAGTCCGAGGCAGGCGAGCCGGCGTCGCCCAGGGCACCGGCGGTACCAACGATGCATACCGTGGCCAGCGGGTCGAAGCCCAGCTGCACGCACAGCGGCACGAAGATCGCGGCCAGGATCGGCACGGTGGAAAACGACGAGCCGATGCCCATGGTCACCAGCAGGCCCACAAGCAGCATCAGCAAGGCACCGACGCCCTTGCTGTGATCGATCCACTGCGCCGAGGTTTCCACCAGGCTCTTCACCTCACCGGTGGCCTTCATCACGTCGGCAAAGCCCGAGGCGGCAATCATGATGAAGCCGATCATGGCCATCATCTTCATGCCTTCGGTGAACAGGTCGTCAGTGTCCTTCCAGCGCACGATGCCCGACAGCGAGAAGATCAGGAAGCCGACCATGGCGCCGATGATCATCGAGTCCAGCCACAACTGGACGATGAACGCCGAGGCAATCGCCAGCCCGGCCACCAGCAGGGTCAGCGGGTTGTACTGCACGCTCACCTGCTCTACCTGCTCGATGCGCGCCAGGTCGTAGTCACGCTTCTTGCGGTAACTGATGAATACCGCCAGCAACAGGCCAGCCAGCATGCCGGCTGCCGGGATGGCCATGGCGTGGGTGACATTCACGCCACTCACGTCGACACCCGCGCGGGCAACGTTGGCCAGCAGGATTTCGTTGAGGAAGATGTTGCCAAAGCCCACCGGCAGGAACATGTACGGGGTGATCAGGCCGAAGGTGATCACGCAGGCGATCAGCCGGCGGTCGATGCGCAGGCGGGTCAGCACGTACAGCAGCGGCGGCACCAGCAAGGGGATGAAGGCGATGTGGATAGGCAGGATGTTCTGCGACGACACCGCCACCACCAGCATCAGGCCGACCAGCAACCATTTGACCTTGCCGCCATTGGCATGGCCCTGGCGGTCGATCATGGCCAGGGCGCGGTCGGCCAGGGCATGGGCCAGGCCGGACTTGGCGATGGCCACGGCAAAGGCGCCCAGCAGTGCATAGGACAGGGCCACCGTGGCCCCGCCGCCGAGGCCGCCGTTGAAGGCCTTGAGCGTACCCTCGATACCCAGGCCGCCTACCAGCCCACCGGCCAGGGCCCCGATGATCAGGGCGATGACCACGTGCACGCGGGACAGGCTGAGTATCAGCATGATGCCGACCGCGGCGATCACTGCATTCATGGTTGGCTTACCTCATTGCGACAGAAAAAAAGCGCGCACTCTGAAGCAGTGGGCAGCAGATGTCAAAAGCGCCATGTTGCGGCGGATTACCAACGCCTCGCGCGGCCTGCGGATTAAATTGAACGTTTGAATAAAGAAAAGCCCGCGCCAGCCGACATATTCGTCAGCCACACTCTTATTACAAGGGACCCACCCCCATGCCTTTGCGACAACTTTCCATCCAGTGGAAGATCACCCTGCTCGCCGGTCTCTGCCTGGCCGGCATCGTCACCCTGCTCGTCGGCCTGTCGCTGTACCGCATGGACCACAGCTCGGACCTGGTCAAGGCCAGCAGCATGCAGATGCTGACCGAGTCGGCGCAGTCGCGCATCGAGTCGCAGGGCGAGGTGCAGGCGCTGAACATCCGCCGCCAGTTCATGGACGCCTACCAGTACGGCGCCGGTTTCGCCCGCCAGGTGCTGTTCCTGCGCGAGCAGGCGGAAAAGCGCTTTCTCGATGCCTTCGACCTGCGCGAGGACATGACCCGCCAGGTGCGCGCCGCCCTGCAAGCCAACCCTGAGCTGCTCGGCCTGTCGCTGGTGTTCGAACCCAACGCCCTGGACAACAAGGACAGCCTGTTCGCCGGCAAGGCGGAACTGGGCAGCAACGAAACCGGGCGCTTCGCCCTGTACTGGTCGCAGCCGCGTGTCGGCCAGTTGACGGCCATGGCCCTGCCCGAGCATGACATGGCCAACACCGAGATCGGCCCCAGCGGCCAGCCAGCCAATACCTGGTGGGTGTGCCCGCGCACATCCGGCAAGGTGTGCGTGGTGGAGCCCTACTTCTATGACATCGATGGCCAGCAGGTGCTGATGACCAGCATCGTCTTCCCGCTGGCAGTCGACGGCAAGGTGATCGCCACCCTGTCCATCGACATCAACCTCAACAGCCTGCAGGCCCTGAGCCAGGAGGCCAGCCGCAGCCTGTACGAAGGCCGCACCACGGTCGGTATCCTCAGCCCGGTCGGCCTGCTGGCCGGCTACAGCGCCGACGCCAGCAAGCTGGCCCAGCGCTTCGACCAGGTCGACACCGCCAAGGGTGCCGAACTGGTGCGCAAGCTGGCCGATGGCAAGATGACCATCGTGCACGACCAGCAGCGCCTGAAAGTGCTGGCCGCGTTCCAGCCGATTCCGGATGCCCAGCCCTGGGGCGTGCTGCTGGATGTGCCGGAAAACGCCCTGACCGGGCCGGCCGAAGCGCTGAAACAGGAGCTGGACGCGCTGAACACCAGCGGCACCCTGCTGGAACTTGGCCTGGGCCTGGCGGCGGCGATTGCCGGCCTGCTGATGGTGTGGCTGATGGCCCGCGGCGTTACCCGGCCGATCCTCGGCGTGGCAAGCATGCTCAAGGACATCGCCAGCGGCGAAGGTGACCTGACCCGCCGCCTGACCTACCAGAAGCAGGACGAACTGGGCGAACTGGCCGGTTGGTTCAACCGCTTCCTCGACAAGCTGCAGCCGACCATCGCCGAGGTCAAACGCTCGGTGCAGGCCGCCCGTGGCACCGCCGACCAGTCTTCGGCAATTGCCACCCAGACCAGCGCCGGCATGGAGCAGCAGTACCGCCAGGTCGACCAGGTGGCCACTGCCTCACACGAAATGAGTGCCACCGCCCAGGACGTCGCCCGCAGCGCCGCCCAGGCCGCGCAGGCCGCCCGCGACGCCGACCAGGCGACCCGTGAAGGCCTGGCGGTGATCGACCGCACCACCCACAGCATCGATGCCCTGGCCGCCGACATGAGCAACGCCATGGCCGAGGTGGAGGGCCTGGCGCAGAACAGCGAGAAGATCGGTTCGGTGCTGGAAGTGATCCGCTCGATCGCCGAGCAGACCAACCTGCTGGCGCTCAATGCCGCCATCGAGGCGGCCCGTGCCGGTGAAGCCGGCCGTGGCTTTGCCGTGGTCGCGGACGAGGTGCGCAACCTGGCCCAGCGTACCCAGGAATCGGTGGAAGAAACCCGCCAGGTGATCGAGGCTTTGCAGAACGGCACCCGCGAAGTGGTCGGGGCCATGGACAACAGCCACCGCCAGGCCCAGAGCGGCGTGCAGCAGGTTGGCCAGGCCGTCACCGCGCTGCAGCGCATCGGCCAGGCAGTGACGGTGATCACCGACATGAACCTGCAGATCGCCTCGGCCGCCGAGGAGCAGAGCGCAGTGGCCGAGGAGATCAACAGCAACGTGGCAACCATCCGTGATGTCACCGAATCGCTGTCGGGGCAGGCCAACGAGTCGGCGCGCGTGAGCCAGTCGCTGAACAGCCTGGCCAACCAGCAGCAGGCGCTGATGGACCAGTTCCGCGTCTGAGTCACTTGCAGGCCGCTGCCAATCGCGTGCAGCGGCCTTCCTGCCGGGCCTGGAGCCGGTCGTCTACACTTGCGGCAACTCAGTAGCGCCACTCCAAGAGGCCCCATGAAAAAGATTCCGACGTTGCTGGCCGGCCTGTTGCTCGCCGTAGGCCTGGCCAGCACCGACAGCGCCGCCTCGGCAGAACGCACCACGCCCATTCGCTTTGGTGCCATCGGCTGGGAAAGCGGTGCCCTCACCACCGAGATCCTGCGGCTGATCGTGGAGCGTGGCTACGGCTACACCACCGACACCCTGCCCGGCAGCACCGTCAGCATGGAAGTGGCCCTTGCGCGCAACGACCTGCAGGTAATCGCCGAGGAATGGGCCGGGCGCAGCCCTGCCTGGGTCAAGGCAGAGCAGGCCGGCCAGGTGTTCGCCTTGGGCGACACGGTCAAGAACGCCGAAGAAGGCTGGTGGGTGCCGGCCTACGTGATCGAGGGCGATGCGGCACGCAAGCTGAAACCCGTGGCGCCACAATTGCGCAGCGTCGAGGACCTGAAGCGTTACCCGCAGGTGTTCCGCGACCCCGAGTCACCCGGCAAAGGGCGTTTTCTGAATAGCCCCAGCGGCTGGACATCCGAAACCGTCAACAGCCAGAAACTCAAGGCCTACGGGCTGAATGATCTGTATACCAACTTCCGCAGTGGCTCCGGGGCTGCAATGGATGCCGAAATCGGCTCAGCCATCCGCCGTGGCCAGCCGGTGCTGTTCTACTACTGGAACCCGACCCCTTTGATGGGGCGTTACAAGCTCATACGCCTGCAAGAGCCGCCGTTCGATGCCCAGGCCTGGGCCACCCTCACCGATGCCGGCAACCCCGAGCCCAAGGGCAGCAGCTCGCTGCCGGCCAAGTTGTCGGTTGGCGTATCCAAGGCCTTTCGCGAGGGCTACCCGGAGCTGGTGAGCGTGTTCGAGCGGGTCGACCTGCCCATCGACCGACTGAACAAGGCACTGGCCGACATGAGTGAAAAGCGCACGCCGCCCCGCGACGCTGCCCTCACCTTCCTGCGCGATAACCGCGAGGTGTGGAAAGCCTGGGTGCCTGCGGACATTGCCAGCAAGGTCGAGGGCAGCCTGTGAGCGGCGGCTTCCCCGAAGCCCTGCAATTTTCCTTTGCCGACAGCGTCAACCGCCTGGTCGACTGGCTGGTGCTGCATTACGGCGATCACCTGCGCAGCGTCTCGGACCAGTTGCTGCAACTGCTGGTCGGCCTGGAAACCCTGCTGCGCCTGATGCCGTGGTGGCTGCTGCTGTTGCTGATCGGCCTGCTGGCCTGGCATGCCAGCCGCAGCGTGCTGCGCAGCGCGGTACTGGTGGCGCTGCTGGCCCTGATCGGCATGCTCGGGTTGTGGGACAAACTGCTGCAGACCATGGCGTTGGTGCTGGTCAGTACCGGCCTCTGCGTACTGGTGGGCGTGCCGCTGGGCATCCTGCTGGCTGCCCGGCCACTGGCGAAGCGGTTGCTGTTGCCGGTACTGGATGTGATGCAGACCTTGCCGGCCTTCGTTTACCTGATCCCGGTGCTGATGCTGTTCGGCCTGGGCAAGGTGCCCGCCGTGTTCGCCACGCTGATCTATGCCCTGCCACCGCTGGTGCGGCTGACCGAACTGGGCCTGAGCCAGATCGACCCTTCGCTGCTGCAAGCCGCCCATGGCCTGGGGGCCAGCCGCTGGCAGCGGTTGCGGCGCATCGCCCTGCCGCTGGCGCTGCCGAGCATCATGGCCGGGCTCAACCAGTCGGTGATGATGGCCCTGTCGATGGTGGTGGTGGCTTCGATGATTGGCGCCCGCGGGCTGGGCGAAGACGTGCTGTCGGGGATCCAGACCCTGAATGTCGGCCAAGGCGTCGAGGCCGGGCTGGCGATCGTCGCCCTGGCCATGGTGATCGACCGGATCAGCCAGGCTTATGGGCGTGGTGGGCGTTGAGGAGTATTGCCGCTGCCGGCCTTTCGCAGCACAAGGCGATTCCCTGTGGGAGC
>NZ_DKHD01000045.1:57484-112202 GCF_002453565.1 Pseudomonas sp. UBA6753
GGCTTGCCGGCGATAGGGCCTGGCCTGACAATGCAGCTCTGTCAGCTTGAAACCGGACCTCACCCGCATGTCCCTCAAAGCCTTGCGCACCCTGGTGACCATCGCCCGCCACGGCACCTTCGCGCGTGCCGCCGACCTGCTCAGCCTCACCCCTTCGGCGGTAAGCCTGCACATCAAGACCCTCGAAGACGAACTGCAGGTGACCTTGTTCGACCGCAGCCGCAGGCAGGTGTCGCTGACCGAAGCCGGCCAGTTGGCGGTGGCCCGCGCCGAGACCATCCTGGCTAGCTATGACGAACTGGCCGACGCCCTGGCCAGCGGCCCGAGCCTGCGCGGCCGCCTGCGCCTGGGGGCGATCCACACGGTGCTGGCGCGGCGCCTGCCCAAGGCGCTGGTGTGGATCAAGGCGCACCATCCGCAGCTGCATGTCAGCGTGGCCTCCGGCATGTCGGCCGAACTGGCACGGCGGGTGGAAGACGGCGAACTCGATGCGGCGATCACCACCGAGCCGGTCAGCCCCTACCCGCAAAACCTGGACTTCACGCCGTTGTTCGAAGACCGCTTCTGGGCCATCGCCAGCCCCGACCTGGCAGGGTTAAGCGTGCCGCAGTTGCTGGCCAGCCAGCCGTTCCTGCGCTTCGACAAGCGTGCCTGGGCCGGGCGGCAGATCGAGCAGGAGCTGCGCCGCCAGCATCTGCAGGTGAGCGAGCAGATGGAGCTGGACAGCCAGGAAGCGCTGGCGCGCATGGCGGTGATGGGCCTGGGCGTGGCAATTATCCCCATGGCCGATGACGACCTACAACGCTTGCCACCGGCCACCTGCCTGCCGTTTGGCGACCCGCAGCTGACCCGGCGGGTGGTGTTGCTGGAGCATGAGAAAAGCCAGCGGCGGCATTTGAGTGCGGTGCTGAAGACTGCGCTGGAGGCGTGAACAGCACGGCTCGACTTTCTTGTGACTGCACATGACTGGTTGTATTGGCAGGGTCTCTGTGGGAGCGGGCGTGCCCGCGAAGAATTCAACGCGGTGGATGGCACCGGCT
This sequence comes from Pseudomonas sp. UBA6753, assembly GCF_002453565.1. NCBI lineage: Bacteria > Pseudomonadati > Pseudomonadota > Gammaproteobacteria > Pseudomonadales > Pseudomonadaceae > Pseudomonas > Pseudomonas sp. UBA6753. The sequence goes on from NZ_DKHD01000045.1 coordinate 58,525, forward strand.
GCGCCGGTGTTCGCGGGCATGCCCGCTCCCACAGAGACCACCGCCAGCAACATGCATTTTTTCTCAACGGTCACTGCAGAAAACAACGTTTTTACAGATCGATCCGCACCAGTAGTCTGTGCCCCATACCCGACCACGGAACGTCGATCATGCTCCACCTGCTGCTGACTACGCTGCTGCCGATCATCCTGCTGATTGCCCTGGGCACTTTCCTGCGCCTGCGCGGCTTCCTCGCCGATACCTTCTGGCCCGGCGCCGAGCGCCTGAGCTATTACGTACTGCTGCCGTCGCTGTTCCTCCATGGCCTGGCCACCGCCAACCTCGATGGCGTACCGGTACTGGGCATGGTCGGCGTGCTGATGCTCTCGACCCTTGCAGGGGCCGTGCTGCTGGTGCTGTACCAAGGCGCAATCAACCACGACGGTGCCGACTTCACCTCGGTGTTCCAGGGCGGTATCCGCTTCAACAACTACATCGGCGCCACCCTTGCAGCGGGTATCTACGGCAGCGCCGGCATCGCCCTGGCGGCGGTGGCCAACGCCGCCATCGTGCCACTGGTGAACCTGCTTTGCGTGCTGGTGTTCGCCCGCTTCAGCGCCCGCCATAGCTCACCGGCCACGGTGCTGCGGGCCATCTTTGCCAACCCCTTGATCGTCGGTTGCGCCGGCGGGTTGCTGCTGCGCGCCAGTGGGCTGGGCCTGCCAGCGGGTATCGAACCCACGGTCAAGGCCCTGGGCCAGGCCGCCCTGCCGCTGGGCCTGCTGTGCGTCGGCGCAGCCCTGGGTGGTGCCCGCCTGGGCCAGCAGGTACGCCCGCTGATGGCGGCGTCGGCATTCAAGTTCCTGGTCATGCCGCTGACCACCTGGGGCTTGTGCCGCCTGCTTGGCCTGGGTGGCCAGGCAGCGGTGGTGGCGGTGCTGTTCCAGGCACTGCCGACCGCGTCATCCTCCTATGTGATGGCCCGGCAAATGGGCGGTAACGCACCGCTGATGGCCACCATCATCGCCCTGCAGACCGTGTTGGCCGCCGCCACCCTGCCTTTGGTGCTGATGCTCGCGCTTGGCTAGACTGTGAACCAGCCCACAGTTCGGGAGCTTGCATCATGCGCCTTTCGTGGATGGTGATCGGCCTGGTTTCGGCCCTGCTCGCAGGCCCCTTGCACGCGGCCGACCCGGCCAAGGCTGCCGTCGCCGAGGACAAGGCCGAGGTGCTCGAGGAAAAAGTGGTGAATGACACACCACCCCCGAAAAAGGCCGAAACCCTCACACCGGGCGAAGCACAGGCAGTGGACCCGGCCGGCCAGGCGCCGCTGGATGACAGCATCACCTGCCTGGCCCGCACCATCTACTGGGAGGCCAAGGGTGCGGACGCCGAAGACATGGCCGCCGTGGCCAACGTCGTGCTCAACCGCCTGGGCCACGATGGCTTCCCGGATACCATCTGCGGCGTGGTCAAGCAGGGTGTGGAAAGCAAGGCCTGCCAGTTCTCCTGGTGGTGCGACGGGCGCCCGGACCGGGTCGAAGAAGCGCAACGCTACGGCATTGCCAAGGAGATTGCGCGCAAGGCGCTCAACCAGCAGTTGAAAGACCGCACCGGGGGTGCCTTGTACTTCCATGACCGCAATGTGCGCCCGGACTGGGCCAAAGCCTACCGCCGGACGGCGCAGACCCGGCATTTTCTGTTCTACAAACCGAACCAGGCGGTGGCGCGCTGATACCCGCCGGGCGCCGGCCAACGGGCTGACCGCTGTGGTTCGATAAGAATGATTACCAACTGTTCGCACTTTTCCGATCATCAGTGGTCTACTCCCTCTTTTGCTGCCAGCAACGAATGCCGGCGTTTTCATTGCTTTGCACGATCCCGGGCCAAAAGCCCCGGGCTTGTGTAGGATGAGCAGCGCAAACCACGACGCTGCCAGTCATAGGGAGATCCACATGCGCGTCCTGTCATCCGTTGCCGCCTTGTCGCTGGGCCTGGTCGTTTCGGCCGGGGCACTGGCTGCCACCGGCGAAGAGGCGCAACTGATCGATTCGATCAATGTCTACCGCAGCAAGGCCCAGCCCTGCGGTGGCGAAGCGTCGTTGGAGCTGCCGCCGCTCAACAGCGATACCCGCCTGGCGCTGTCGCCAGAGGGTACCCGCGACCTGCAGCAGGCCATGACCCGCGCCGCCTACCCGATGGTCAATGTGCAGGCCATCAGCCTGTCGGGGCCGCGTGATGCGCGCGCTGCCATGCACGCCATCGAAGAGAGCTTCTGCCAGGTGGTGCTCGACCCGCAGTTCGTCGATATCGGCGTCAGCCAGGAAGGTCGCGACTGGCGCATCGTGCTGGCCCGGCCGCTGCTCAGTGGCCGCCTGGGCGACTGGCAGGCCGAGGGGCAGAAGGTGCTGCAGGAGATCAACGCCGCGCGCAAGGTGCCGCGCCAATGCGGTGGCCAGCCCTTCGCCGCCGCCCCCGCGCTGAGCTGGAGCACGGTGCTGGCCGGGGTTGCCGCCAACCACACCCGGGCCATGGCCAACCAGAACTTCTTCGACCACATCGACAAGGATGGCCGCACCCCCGGTGACCGGGCAGAGCTGGCCGGCTACCTGTACCAGCAGATCGGCGAAAACATCGCCGCCGGGCGGGATACCGCGCGCAAGGTGGTCGATGGCTGGCTGGATAGCCCCGGGCATTGCGCGACGCTGATGAACCCGGACTTCCGCGAGCTGGGCGCTGCGTATGCAGTGGACCCGAAGAGTGATGCGGGGATCTACTGGACAGGGTTGTTCGGGACGCCGCAGTAGGCCGGCTCTCACAGGACTTATTGAAATAGCAGGGACCCTGTGGGAGCGGGCATGCCCGCGAACACCGGCGTAGCCGGTGCCATGCACCGCGTTGGATTCTTCGCGGGCACGCCCGCTCCCACAGGAAACCGCGCGCGGTTTCAGAGCGGATTCGTGCCTGCGCGCAGTTCAAGGGCCGTGCAACCAAACCGTCGCCGCACGCACTTGCCCAGGTAACTGGCATCGCCCAGGCCCACTTCATCGGCAATCTGCGCCAGGCTGTGGCTGGAATTGAGCAAGCGCCAGCGCGCCTGTTGCAGGCGCATCTCCAGCCACCAGGCCTTGGTGCTCATGCCATGGCTGGCGTGAAACTGCCTGTCCAGCTGGCGCCGGCTGATGCCCAGCTCCGCCGCCAGCTGCTCCGCGGTCAACGGCGTACCCAGGTGATGACGCATCAACGCCTGCGCGCGCTGTACCTGCCGCCCCTGCCCCGCCCCCAGCTCCAGCGAGCGCAAGGCATGGCGGCTATCGCGGGTTTCATCCACCAGCATGTCGGCCAGGCCCTTGAGCGCCCGGGCCCGCCCGCAGGCGCGTGACAACAGGGCGACGGCCAGGTCGATGGCCGCGGTGCCGCCGGCGCAGGTGATGCGGCTACCGTCGATGCAATACAGCTGCTCACTCAGCACCTGCAAATGCGGGAAGGCCGCACGAAATTCGGCTTCGTGGCGCCAGTGCACCACTACCTTGTGCCCCTGCAGCAACCCGCAGGCGGCCAACAGGAAAGCACCGTTGTCGACCCCCACCAGCTTGACGCCAGCCTTGCCGGCCTGCCTGAGCAAGGCCCGGTAGCGAGGCGCCAGCGCGGCAGTGGCCATGGCGTTACGCCCGCCGAACACCACCAGGTAGTCGAAACTGGCCAGCTCGAGCTGGCCAGCGACGGCCTCGACCTGCACCACCGCGCCGCTGCTCGACGGCACCGGGTCGAGGGTCAGCCCTGCCACGGTCCAGCTGCAGTAGCGCTGCTGGCTGTAGTCCTCGTCGTCGGCGCTGAAACGCAACTTGTCGAGAAAGGCGCCGAACGGCAGCAGGGCAAAATCCGGTAACGGCAAGATCAGCAAGCGGATATCGGGCAGCATTGGCATCGCGTCCAGAAACGACCATTCAATGTCCGGATCATACCCTTGCCGGCCAAGGTCGGCGCCATAGACTGACGCCCTCCACATCAACAAGGCATTTCCCACCATGGCACTCGACACCTGGCTCATCTACCTGCTGGCCAGCATCGGCCTGTCGCTGACCCCGGGCCCCAACAGCCTGCTGGCCCTGACCCACGGCGCCCTGTATGGCGCACGCCGGACGTTGTTCACCATCGTCGGCGGGGTGTTTGGCTTCAGCGCCCTGATCGCCTTGGCCATGTTCGGCCTCAGCGCATTGCTGCAGGCCTCGGCCTCGGTGCTGAGCGTGCTCAAGTGGATGGGTGGCGCCTATCTGATCTGGCTGGGTATCCAGCTGTGGCGCAGCCCGGGCCTGCACCTGGAACTGACCGCGCAAAGCGCGCGTCTGGGCAATGCCGGCCTGTTCCGCCAGGGCCTGCTGTCGGCCATGGCCAACCCCAAGGTGCTGCTGTTCTACAGCGCTTTCCTGCCGCAGTTCATCGACCCGCAGCGTGGGTTGCTGCTGCAGTTCGTGGTGATGGCAGCAACCTTTGCCAGCGTCGAGTTCTTGGTCGAATACCTGTTGGCACGCCTGGCGTTTCGCATCCGGCCATGGCTGGCCAAGGGCGGCAAGGGCTTCAATCGCTGCTGCGGCAGCCTGTTTGCCTTGATTGGTGTGGCGTTGCCGCTTGGGCGGTAGCGTCTGATACAGGCGTGTGCCGTTCTTTTTGTGGGAGCGGCCTTGCGTCGCGAAAGGGGTGCGAAGCGCCCCCACGATCTACGCATCACTTCAGAATTGCCGGGGCCGCTTTGCGGCACTTTCGCGACACAAGGCCGCTCCCACAGGTGACCGCGCTAGCATTCAACCCCGGCGCGCTTTGGCCAGGAAGATGAGCAAGGCCACACCCGGCAACCCCGCCCCCACCAGCGCCACGCCCTGCCAGCCAAACTGGCTGAACACCGCACTGGCCACCGCCGAACCCAGCGCCCCACCGAGGAAGATGCTGGTCATGTACACCGCGTTCAGCCGCCCGCGGCTGGCCGGGTCCAGCGCGTACACTTCACGCTGGCCGATGACCATGTTCATCTGCACCGCAAAATCCAGCAGCACGCCGGTCAGGCCCAGGCCGATCACGCTGTAGCCCGGCACGGTCAGCCCCAGCAACAGTGCCGCCGGCGCCAGCAACAACGCCAACAGTGAACCGGCCCGGGCATGCCCGGCATCGGCCAGGCGGCCGGCCATGGGTGCGGCAACGGCGCCCACCGCGCCCACCAGGGCGAATACCGCGATCTGGCTCTGTGACAGGCCATGCTCGGTTGCCAAGGCCATCGGCGCCGCCGTCCAGTAAAGGCTGAACGCCGCGAACATCAACGCCTGGTACAGCGAGCGCTGGCGCAGCAAGGGATAACGGCGCAGCAGCGTAAGCAGCGACAGCATCAGCCCGGCATAGCTGGCCTTGTGCTCGGGCACCCGCCGCGGCAAGGTCAGGGCCAGCAGCAGGATGATCGCCAGCATCACCCCGGCAGCGCCAATGAACACCGCACGCCAGCCGAAGTAGTCGGCCACCAGGCTGGACAACGGCCGCGCCAGCAGGATACCCAGCAGCAGGCCACCCATGATGTTGCCGACCACCCGCCCACGCTGCTGCTCCGGCGCCAGGTGCGCCGCCAGCGGGATGAGCATCTGCACCGCCACGGAACTGAAACCGATCAGCAGTGCATAGCCGAGGAACAGCTGGCCCTGGCCGCTGCTGCTGGTGCCCGCCAGCAGCAGGCTGACGCAGGCCAGCACGGCGGTAGCCACCATCAAGCGGCGGTTTTCCAGCAGGTCGGCCAGCGGTACCAGCAACAGCAGGCCCAACGCATAGCCCAGCTGCGTGAGCGAAACGATCAGGCTGGCATGCTCGGTGGACAGCCCCAGGTCCGGGGCGATCAGGCCGACGATGGGTTGGGCATAGTAGATATTGGCGACGATCGCGCCGCAGCAGAACGCCAGCAGGGCGACCAGGGCCCGGCTGAGGCCGGTGACTGCAGGCTGCACGGCGGCAAGGGAGGGATTCATGCGAGTGTCCTCGACAATGGCTGGAATATGCCGGCCACCTTACCCAGACGCACTCCTGGCGAGAATCCAGCGCTGGCGCAACAGGGCTTTGCGCACTGCGCAACACTAGGTGCTGCGCTGCAGCAAGTTTTCGCAAAAGTCGATAAAGGCATTCACCCGCCGCGAACCACGATGGTTGGGCAGGTACAGGGCGTTGATGCTGTCATTGGCCGCGCCGGGGCTGGCCTGCCAATCGGGGAACAGCCGTTGCAGTCGCCCGGCCGCCACATCCTCACGTACCAGCCAGTCGGCCAACAGCGCGATACCGCTGCCCGCCAGTGCGGTTTCGCGCAACATGTCGGCATTGGCACTGCGCAACGGCCCGCTCACATCCAGTTCCAGACTGTCCTGCCCACGGGACAGGCGCCAGGGGCGGCCTTTCTGCCCGTAGCGAAAGCGCAGGCAGGCGTGCTCGAGCAGCTGCCGCGGATGTTCCAGCGCGTCATGCCCGGCCAGGTAGCCCGGGCTGGCCACCAGCCAACGCTGGAAGCGACCCAGCTGGCGGCATACCAGCTCGTCATTGGGCGAGGGGTCGCCCAGGCGGATCGACAGGTCATAGCGCCCGTCAAGCAGGTCATCCAGGCGGTCGCTGAGGTCGATGTCCAGCTCCAGAGCCGGATGTTGCGCCAAAAACGGCCCCAGGTGCGGGGCGATGACCCGCCTGCCGAACTCCACCGGCAAGCACAGGCGCAGCACACCGACAGGCTCCTCGCCCCGATCGGCGACACTGGCATCGGCCTCGTCCAGGGCCTCGAAAATACCCCGCGCGCGCTCGTAATAACGGGCGCCGGCCTCGGTCAGGCTGACCTGGCGGGTGGAGCGATTGAGCAAGGTGGTGCCCAACGCCGCTTCCAGGGCATCGACCAGGCGCGTCACCGACGATGTCGCCAGCCCGAGCCGGCGTGCGGCGGCAGAAAAGCCCTGGGCATCGACGGTGGCCACGAACATCTTCATCGCCAGGAGTTTGTCCATTTGTTGCCCGTCTTCCAAATCCCGGAAAGGTCTTACAAACAGCCGGGCCGGTCAAGAAGCGCGGCGCACGGCAATTGGGTCCATAGTGGAACCACCCCCTTCCAGACGAGGTTTTCCATGATCCCGACCAACCTGCTGACCGCCCTGCCCCCTTGCGACCCGACCAGCGCCGAATGGGTCGACCAACTGCTCAGCCGCCCGGGCGTGCGCGTGGAACGTATCGTCTCCAGCGGCCAGGCCAGCCCGCCCGGTTTCTGGTACGACCAGGCCGAAGGCGAATGGATCGTGCTGCTCAGTGGCGCCGCCGGCCTGCGCTTCGAGCACGAGAGCCACACCCGCCTGCTGGCGCCGGGCGATTGCCTGGATATCCCGCCGCATTACCGCCACCGCGTGGAATGGACCGCCCCCGGCACCGCCACCATCTGGCTCGCGGTGTTCTACAGCAGCGGCACTCCGTGGCCGGCGTGAATCCGGTAATCGAAAAGCGAACGCGGGTTACCCAGCCGACATGAACACCCTGTTTACTGCAATTTTAAGCGCATGATCTAGACTTTTAGCCACACCTTGCAGAGTTCAGCCCTGCGACAATCCGCCCCACAAAATTATGTACCAACTTGTTAATTAGCAAGCTAAGAGATTACACTGCGCGCATTCCACCTGCTGAGATCCCTGGCATGAAAGAAACACCGCGCGCCTCTGGCGCCACAAACATCATCCTGGTCGGCCTGGGCGTGATCATCGCCCTGCTCGGCCTCCTCCTGGCTGCGGGCGGCGTCAAGCTGGCCGGCCTGGGCGGTTCCTGGTACTTCCTGGTCGGCGGCCTGGCCATGGCCATCGCCGGCGTCCTCATCGCTCGCCGCAAACCGGCTGGCGCCTGGCTGTACGCGGCGTTCCTGGTCGGCACTGCCATCTGGGCGCTGATCGACGCTGGCCTGGTGTTCTGGCCGCTGTTCTCGCGCCTGTTCATGTTCGGCGCAATCGGCATGGTGGTGGCGCTGGTCTACCCGCTGCTGGCCCGTGCCAATGGCACCAGCGCCGGCCGCGGTGCCTATGGCGTTGCCGGGGTGATGGCCGTGCTGCTGGTGATCGCCGCCGGCAACATGTTCGTCGCCCACCCAAGCGTCGCCCCCACCGGCAAAGGCCCGGGCATGACCCCGGTCGAGGCCGACAAGGCGCAGAAGGACTGGGCCCACTACGGCAACACCGAAGGTGGCAGCCGCTTCGCCGCGCTGGACCAGATCAACCGCGACAACGTCAACAAGCTGAAAGTGGCCTGGACCTACCACACCGGTGACGTGGCGCTCAGCGACGGCAACGGTGCAGAAGACCAGCTGACCCCGCTGCAGGTCGGCAACAAGGTGTTCATCTGCACCCCGCACAACAACCTGATCGCCCTTGATGCCGACACCGGCAAAGAGCTGTGGAAGAACGCGATCAACGCCCAGTCCAAGGTCTGGCAGCGTTGCCGTGGCATGGCCTACTTCGACGCCACTGCCGCCATCGCCCAGCCGACCCAGCCGAACAGCTCGCCAATCACCGCGGCCAGCGTACCGGCCGGTGCCAACTGCCAGCGTCGCCTGCTGACCAACACCATCGATGGCCGCCTGATTGCCGTCGACGCCGACACCGGCGAGTTCTGCCAGGGCTTCGGCAACAACGGCCAGGTCGACCTCAAGGCCGGCCTGGGCGATGTGCCGGACTCCTACTACCAGCTGTCCTCGGCCCCACTGATGGCCGGTACCACCGTGGTGGTCGGCGGCCGCGTCGCCGACAACGTCCAGACCGACATGCCAGGCGGCGTGATCCGTGGTTTCGACGTGATCACGGGTGAAATGCGCTGGGCCTTCGACCCCGGCAACCCGGAAGATCGCCAGGCGCCGCAGGGCGACAGCACCTATGTGCGCAGCACCCCCAACAGCTGGGCCCCGATGTCCTACGACCCGGCGATGAATACCGTGTTCCTGCCGATGGGCTCGTCGTCCACCGACATTTACGGTGTCGAACGCAGCAAGCTGGACCACACCTATGGCGCTTCGGTACTGGCCCTGGACGCCACCACCGGCAACCAGAAGTGGGTGTTCCAGACCGTGCACAACGACCTGTGGGACTTCGACCTGCCGATGCAGCCGAGCCTGATCGATTTCACCAAGGACGACGGCCAGTCGGTACCTGCAGTGGTAATCGGCACCAAGGCCGGGCAGATCTACGTGCTCGACCGCGCCACCGGCAAGCCGCTGACCCAGGTCGACGAAGTACCGGTCAAGCCAAGCAACATCCCCAACGAGCCGTACTCGCCAACCCAGCCGAAGTCGGTGGGCATGCCGCAGATCGGCGCGCAGACCCTGACCGAATCGGACATGTGGGGCGCAACCCCGTACGACCAGCTGCTGTGCCGCATCGACTTCAAGAAAATGCGCTACGACGGCCTGTACACCGCGCCGGGCACCGACCTGTCGCTGAGCTTCCCGGGTTCGCTGGGTGGCATGAACTGGGGCAGCATTTCCACCGACCCGGTACATGGCTTCATCTTCGTCAACGACATGCGCCTGGGCCTGTGGATCCAGATGATCCCGTCGCAGAACAAGGGCGGCGCCGCTTCCGGTGGCGAAGCGCTGAACACCGGCATGGGCGCAGTACCGCTCAAGGGCACCCCGTATGCAGTGAACAAGAACCGCTTCCTGTCGGTGGCCGGCATCCCGTGCCAGGCGCCGCCATTCGGCACCCTGACCGCCATCGACATGAAGACCCGCCAGGTGGCGTGGCAGGTACCGGTGGGTACCGTCGAGGATACCGGCCCGCTCGGCATCCGCATGCACCTGCCGATCAAGATCGGCCTGCCGACCCTGGGCGGCACCCTGTCGACCCAGGGTGGCCTGGTGTTCATCGCCGGCACTCAGGACTTCTACCTGCGCGCCTACGACAGCAGCAACGGCAACGAAATCTGGAAGGCTCGCCTGCCAGTGGGCAGCCAGGGCGGCCCGATGACCTACGTCTCGCCGAAGACCGGCAAGCAGTACGTGGTGATCACGGCTGGCGGCGCGCGCCAGTCGACTGACCGTGGCGACTACGTGATTTCTTACGCCTTGCCGTAAGACCGCGTCGCCTTCTTCGCGGGCACGCCCGCTCCCACAGGGACTGCACCGTCCGCTTGGGCAGTGATCATCCTGTGGGAGCGGGCTTGCCCGCGAACTGGCCCCAGAAAAGAATACGAGATTCAGCAATGCCATCCGCAATTCGCATCACCCCCACCCTGCTGCTGGCCCTGGCCAGCAGCACCGCCCTGGCTGACGGCGACCTGATGACCCGCAGCACCCTGACCGGTGACTGGGGCGGCCTGCGTCACCAACTGGAAGAAGACGGCGTCAAGTTCACCGGCGACTACAGCGGCGAAACCGCCTACAACGCCCACGGTGGCCTGCACCGCTCGGCGCGCTACTCGCAAAACCTGAAACTGGGCGTGCAGTTCGACCTGTCGAAACTGTATGGCCTGGACAACGGTGGCAAGGTCCAGCTGACCATCAACGACCGCCGCGGCAACAGCGCCTCGGAAGACCTGGTGGGCAACCGCCTGCCGATCCAGGAAAACTTCGGCGGCCTGTACACCCGCCTGACCGAGCTGAGCTACGAGCGCACCCTGTTCACCCCGGCACTCAACGTCAAGCTCGGCTACATGGCCATGGGCAACGACCTCGGCGGCCTGGACAGTGGCATCCTGTGCAACTTCATGAACGCCGGCTTCTGCGGCCACCCGCTGAACATGTCTGGCGGCAGTGGCTGGACCAATTACCCCAATGCCCACCTGGGCGTGCGGGTGAAGTACGACCTGTCGCCGTCCTGGCAGCTGCGTGTGGCGGCGTTCAACGTCGACCCGGAAAGCAACGGCAACTCCAGCCGCGCCTGGCACCTGGGCCCCAAGCACACCACCGGCACCGTGGTACCGGTAGAGCTGGTGTACAAGCTGCAGGGCGAGCTGCCTGGCGAGTACAAACTGGGCTACTACTACGACAGCTCCGATGTGAAGCGCATCGGCAGCGACGAGGAAGTGTCCTGCCGCGGCGGCCACTATCTGCTGGTCGACCAGGCCGTGTGGAACGACCAGAGCTTGCCGGGCCGCAGCCTGCATGCCTTCGGCCAGTACTCGGCGTCGAGCAAGGCCGCCTCGCCGTTCACCAAGTGGTATGGCGCCGGCGTGGTGCTGTACAAGCCGTTCGCAGGCCGCCCGAAGGATACCGTGGCGCTGGGCTATGGCCGTGCCGTGCCCAACCCGCGTAGCCGCGACGTGCTGGAAGATGCCGCGTTCGATGCCGGGCAGCAGTTCCCCGATATCGACAGCGCCGAGCAGCTGGTCGAGCTGAGCTATGGCTACCAGGCCACCCCGTGGCTGAACCTGCGCCCGGATGTGCAGTACATCATCGAGCCGGGCGCGTTCTCCGGGAAGGACATCGACAACGCGCTGGTGGTTGGCCTGCAGGTCAAGGCTACCTTCTGAAACCTTGATTGGGGCTGCTTTGCAGCCCTTCGCGGGCACGCCCGCTCCCACAGGTACTGCACAGCCCTTGAGACTGACGAGATCCTGTGGGAGCGGGTTTACCCGCGAAGAGGCCAGCGCAATCAACCCTGCCTGAGGTAATCCACCAGCCTCAGCAACATGGCATCACACCCCCGCAACTGCTCGACACTGACGAACTCATCCGGCTTGTGCCCCTGGTCCATGCTCCCAGGCCCACACACCACAGTCGGGATGCCCGCCTGGTCGAACAGCCCACCTTCGGTACCAAACGCCACCGTACCGAACTCATCCGAACCACTGAGCAACGCCACCAGGCCAGCCGCCTCGCTATCCGCTGGCGTGGCCAGCCCCGGATACGCACTCAACGGCTGCAGGTGAATGGCGCTGGCCGCATTGACCTTGCGCATGCGAGGCAGCAATTCGGCCTCGGCATAGGTTTGCAACTGGTCGGCCACTGTCTGCGCCTCGAACCCCGGCAAGGCCCGCACTTCGAAATCGAATTCGCATTCCGCCGGCACGATGTTCAGCGCCCTGCCCCCTTTGATCACACCCGTCTGCACAGTGGAGAACGGTGGGTCGAAGCGCTCGTCGTGATGCTCCGGCAACGCCAGGGCATCACCGATATCACCCAGCTTGCCGATCAGCTTCGCCGCATACTCGATGGCATTCACCCCATACGGCGCGTACGCCGAGTGGCAGGCCGCGCCATGTACCTGGCAACGCATCGCCAGCTTGCCCTTGTGCCCCAGCACCGGCTTGAGTTCGGTGGGTTCGCCAATCAGGCACAGCCGTGGCTTGTGCGGGCGCTGCTCCAGCGCGGCCAGCATCGAGCGCACCCCCAGGCAGCCGACTTCCTCGTCGTAGGAGAACGCCAGGTGCACCGGCATGCGCAACGGCTGGGCGAGAAACGCCGGTACAGCCGCCAGCACCGAAGCGATGAAGCCCTTCATGTCGGCCGTGCCGCGCCCATACAGCCGCCCGTCGCGCTCACTCAGGGCAAACGGCTCGACTGTCCAGGCCTGGCCGTCCACCGGCACCACATCGGTATGCCCGGACAGCACCACGCCGCCAACGTCCCGGGGGCCGATGGTGGCGAACAGGTTGGCCTTGGTGCCTTCCGGGTTATGGAACAGTTCGCTTTCCACCCCCAGCTCGGCCAGGTAGTCGCGGATGAAGCTGATCAGTTCGAGGTTGGAATCCCGGCTGACGGTGGCAAAGCCGATCAGCCTGGCCAGCAGCGCGCGACTGGCAAATTCACTCATCGCCCGGCACCCCGTAGCTTGGCGCGGCAGTCGGGTTGAGGGCGCGGGTGACGTAGTCCTGCATCTGCGGCCGATACGCCTGCCACAGGCCATCGAGCACGCCGATCGGGTCGGCCTCGGCCCAGTCCACGCGCAGGTCCACCAGCGGCCAGGTCAGCTCGCCGGCAATTTTCAACGCCGCCGAGTGCACAGGCCCCGCCTCGCCGCCTGCGGCCATCGCCGCGTGCATGGCCGCCAGCAGGCGGTCGGCCAGATGCCCGCCGGCTTGTTCAAAGGCCTGCACCATCGCCTCGATCACCTGGGTCGAGGCCAACAGGTTGCCTGCCGCCGCACATTGCTCACCGGCCACGGCGTGGTGTGTGCCCAGGGCTTCCTTGCCAGTGAACAGCGCCACCTGGCCATGGCTGTCGATCACCGTGAGCTGGCGGTACTCGCTCCAGCCATTGGCGCTCAGCACCCGGTCCAGCGCAGCGGCAGGCGGCAACTGGCCCTGTTCCAGGGCATCGAGAATCTGCGGGCCCAGCGCCGGCAAGGTGATGTTCTGGGTGGCGACCGCACCCACACCGGCACGTACCCACGGGCAGCGGGCGCCCACGGCGATGCTCGAAGAGCTGATGGCGATACCGACCTGGCCGGTTTCCTGGCAACGACCGATGATGGAAAAAGTCATGTCATGGTTCCTGTTGTGCTGTGCGATACACGGCATTCTGGGTGGAACCTTTCGGCCGGCGAAACGACCTTTTTCCGAGGGTTTGCAGAGGAAAAAACTATGACCACGAAACGTTCCGGAAAAACCCCGGCAAAGCTGCTGCGGGAACCGCTGCAGGCGGCAGGAATCAAGGCCTTCGCCGTTTTATGGGCAAGCCCCAGCTAAATACTATTTTCGCCATTTCCACGGCATCCCTAGTCTGGCCCCAGGCAACGGCGGTCCTCCAAACCGACCTGACAAAAACCGCCTGAACAAGGGCTCGGACATGACACTGAACAACCTCGAAATCGACACCCTCGTCGTCGGCGCCGGCCAGGCCGGCGTGGCCATGAGCGAACACCTGAGCAAGCTTGGCGTGCCGCACCTGGTGCTGGAGCGCAAGCGTATCGCCGAGGCCTGGCGCACCGGCCGCTGGGACTCGCTGGTAGCCAACGGCCCGGTCTGGCACGACCGCTTCCCGGGGCTGGAATTCAACCTCGACGCCGACGCCTTCGCCGGCAAGGACCAGGTGGCCGACTACTTCGAGCAGTACGTACGCAAGTACAACCTGCCCGTACGCACCGGCATCGAAGTGAAGAAAGTGCTGCGCAACAGCGACCGCCCCGGTTTTACCATCGAAACCAATGAAGGCGTGATTCGCGCCAACCGCGTGGTCGCCGCCACCGGCCCGTTCCAGAAACCGGTGATCCCGGCCATCGCGCCGAAAGACAGCAACCTGCACCAGATCCACTCCGCTGCCTATTACAACCCCGAGCAGTTGCCAGAAGGCGCTGTGCTGGTGGTCGGCGCCGGATCTTCCGGCGTGCAGATCGCCGAAGAACTGATGCGTGCCGGGCGCCAGGTGTACCTCTCGGTCGGCGCCCACGATCGCCCGCCACGCGCTTACCGCAACCGCGACTTCTGCTGGTGGCTGGGCGTGCTGGGTGAGTGGGATGCGGAAATCGCCAAGCCTGGCCGCGAGCACGTGACCATTGCCGTCAGTGGCGCCCGTGGCGGCCACACCGTGGACTTCCGCGCCCTCGCCCACCAGGGCATGACCCTGGTCGGCCTGACCCAGTCGTTCGAGAACGGCGTGGCGCGCTTCCAGGACAACCTGGTCGAGAACATCAACCGCGGCGACGAAAACTACCTGGCCCTGCTGGATGCCGCCGATGCCTACATCGAACGCAACGGCCTGGACCTGCCGGAAGAGCCCGAAGCCCGCAAACGCCTGGCCGACCCGGAGTGCATGCGCAACCCGCTGCAGCAACTGGACCTGGCCAAGGCCGGCGTCACCAGCATCATCTGGGCCACCGGTTACGGTGTCGACTTCAGCTGGCTGCAGGTAGACACCTTCGACGCCAACGGCAAGCCCCAGCACCAACGCGGCGTGGCCCGCGAGCCGGGTGTGTACTTCCTTGGCCTGCCGTGGCTGTCGCGCCGTGGCTCGTCGTTCATCTGGGGCGTGTGGCACGACGCCAAGCACGTCGCCGGCCACATCGCCACGCAACGCACCTATACCGCCTACCGCGACCGCGAACAACGCGCAGCGGATGAGCAGCAACAACCCAAGATCAGCAACGTCAGCACCCTCGGAGCCCACTGATGCCTACCCATACTCGCATCCGCATGTTCAACACCAAGGTCACCTACCCCAACCAGACCTTGGACAACGACCTGTGCCAGGCGGTACGCGCCGGCAACACCATCTACGTGCGCGGCCAGGTCGGCACCGACTTCGAAGGCAACCTGGTGGGCCTGGGTGACCCACGGGCGCAGGCCGAGCAGGCGATGAAGAACGTCAAGCAACTGCTCGAAGAAGCCGGCTCGGACCTGTCGCACATCGTCAAGACCACCACCTACATCACCGACCCGCGCTTCCGCGAGCCGGTGTACAAGGAGGTAGGCAAGTGGCTCAAGGGCGTGTTCCCGATTTCCACCGGGCTGGTGGTGGCCGGGTTGGCCCAGGCCGAGTGGCTGATGGAGATCGATGTGATCGCCGTGGTGCCTGACCAAGCCTAGCGGGATCACCGGGAGCGGGCTTGCCCTGATATTGGTCAGTCAGTGTTCTTGGGGCTGCTGCGCAGCCCATCGCCGGCAAGCCGGGCTCCCACAGGTACGGCGCAGACCTCAAGGCTTGCGAAATCCCTGTGGGAGCCCGGCTTGCCGGCGATGGGCCGCAAGGCGGCCCCCGATTGCTTGATCTGACAGGCATCAGGGCATCAGGCCCACACATATCGAACCTGCTAGAAACCCACTGTCGCCGACAGCAGGTAGGTACGCGGCGTAGACAGCGTCAGCCCCGGCTCGCTGTCATCCGAGGCCCCGGCCGAACTCCAGTAGCGGTCGTCCAGCACGTTCTCGACACTGGCACGCAAGGTCACCTGGGCGGAATCCACCTTGAACGCATAACGCGCCCCCAGGTCGTAACGCTCCCAACCCTCGATCTGCTTGCTATTGTTCTGGTCCAGGTACTGCGAGCTCGAGTGGATGCCCCGCGCCGTCAGGGTCAGGCCGTTCACCCCAGGCACGTCCCATTCGGCGCCGAGGTTGACGTTGTACTCGGGCGTGGCCGGCGCGCGGTTGCCATCGTAGGCGCCACCGATGGTGTCGGTCAGTTCGCTGTCGATGTACATCACCCCGCCCAGCACACGCACGCCTTGCACGGGCTCGCCGAACACGCTCAGTTCGATACCGCGGTTGTCGCGCTTGCCATTGGGGCCGAACACCCGCGACGTGGGGTTGGTTTCGTAGGCGGGCTGGCGGATGCGGAAGGCACTGGCGGTAAAGGCGACCTGGCCCAGGTCGTACTTGGCCCCCACCTCGACCTGGCGGCTGGTGAACGGCGGGAAGATCTGGTCTTCGTTGACCGATGTCGACGGCGCGATCTTGCCCTGGCTCAGGCCCTCCATGTAGTTGGCATACAACGACAGCTGGTCGGTAACCTTGAGCAGGACGCCGCCCGAAGGCGACACCTTCTCTTCATCGTAGGCGGTATCCCCCTTGATACCGTCGCTCCAGTCATCCACCTGCACCCGCTGCCAGCGCGCGCCCAGGGTCAGCAGCAGGCGGTCGTCGAAGAAGCCCAGGGTGTCGGCCAGGGCCACGCCGGAAAAGCGGTTTTCCGTGTACACCTGAGGGTCGATGCGGGTTGGCGTGCCCGGTGTCGGCGTGGCCACCGGGTGGTAGAGGTTACTGGGCGCCGAGGCATAGCGGGCGCCGCCGTTGGTGAAGTCCATGTAGAAGTAGGTGGCGGCCAGGTTCAGTTCGTGGCTGACCGGCCCGGTATGGAACCAGTTGCGCACGCCGGCCATGGCGGTACGCACGGTTTCATCCCGGGTGAAGTCGCGCGGCTGCACGGTGAAGTCGCCGGCATCGTTGCTGATGGACACGTTGTGGCGCAGGAAGTCATGGTTGCTCTTGCGCGCACCGACCGCGCCATAGGCCAGCAGCGACTCGCTGATATCGTACTCGGCATGCAGCGCACCGAAGGTGTCGTTGGTGCGCGCCTCGCTCCAGGCCTGGGCGTAGTTGTGGCGTACGTCGTTGGCATCCGGCACCTTGGCGTTGGCACCAACCAGCACCCGCTCCTGCGGTGCATCGGTGTCGCGCTCGGTATGGCCGAGGTCTGCCGAAAGCCGCAGGCGCTCGCCACGAAAGTCCAGGCCCAGCACCGCCATTTCGCGCTCGACACGCTGGTGGTCCCATTCGGTGTCGCCCGCCTGTTTCACGCCATTGAAACGCACGCCGAACTGCTGGCCTTCGCCAAAGCGCCGGCCAACATCCACTGCACCGCCTGCCTGGCCCGCCGAAGCATAACTGCCGGTAAACTCGGTGAGCGGCTGGTCGCCGGCCCGCTTGGGCTGCACATTGATGCCGCCGCCGACACTGCCTCGCGGCGAAATGCCGTTGATCAGCTGGCTGGGGCCTTTGATGATGTCGACCCGGTCGGCCATTTCCATGTCGATCGAGTAGGTCGGCAGGATGCCGTACAGGCCGTTGTAGGCCACATCGCTGTTGAACAGGCTGAAGCCGCGAATGGTGAACTGCTCGAAGCGCCCACCCGCCGGGTTGGTGGCGCACACCGATGGGTCGCTGGCGATCAGCTCGCCCAAGGTTCGCGCCTGCTGGTTCTTCACCAGTTCGCTGGTGTAGCTGGTGATGCTGAACGGGGTTTCCATGAAGTCGCGCGTGCCGAGCAGGCCCTGTGAACCCTGACGTGCTACCTGGCCACCGGCGTATGGTTGCGTTTCGTTGCCTGCGGCCAGGCCGCCGACGATGCTGGTCGGGGCGATTTCCAGCGCACCATTCGCCTGGGGGGCCGGCATCAACGTGAAAGCACCCTCGCCCACCGGCAGCAACTGCAGGCCGCTGCCGCGCAGCAGCTGGGTGAAGCCTTCGTCGACACTGTAGCTGCCGGACAGGCCATTGCTCTGCCGGCCGTTGACCAGCGCCGGGTCCAACGACAGGCTGACCCCGGCCTGGTCGGCAAACTGAGTAAGTGCCGCACCCAGGCTGGCGGCCGGCACCTGATAGCTGCGCCGGGCGGGTTCATCGGCCCAGGCCGGTGCACACAACAACAGGCTCATGGCGAACAACGGATGTGCCGCACGCGCCAGTGGGCGCAGGCGGCAGGACATGACAACAGGCATTGAACAAGGCTCCCCTTTATTTGCTCCTACCGGTAATGACCGGTGAGCGGAAAAAAGGGGACAGCCTCATGCGCGATTTTCTCGCGCGGCCAGGCTCACCCAGTAACGCGTGCGCGTGTGCACCTGCAACGGCAGGCTGGCGGCGAGCAAGGCCAGCACTCGGTCGGTGTCGTCGAGGCGGAAGGTACCGGTCACGCGCAGGGCCTCCAGTTCGGGCGCCCAGCGCAGCACGCCGGGGCGGTACCTGCGCAGCTCGTGAAGCAGTTCACCCAAGGGACGGCCCTCCAGGCGCAGCACGCCTTCGCGCCAGCCCAGCGGCCAGGCGTCCAGGCCGGTGACAGGGCCAACCCCGGCCACTTGCAGGCTGGCCTGCTGCCCGGCCTGCAGCAACAGTGCAGGGCCTTGCCGCGGCTGCAGGTTGGCCGTGCCCTTGAGCACCGATACCCGGCAAGCCTGATCGACCAGGCGCAGGCACACCTCGCCGGCATCCAGCGCGACCTGGCCATAGGGCACCTGCAACGTCAGGCTCAGATTGCCGGGCAACCTGACTGCCACTTCGCCACGCAGCAATGTCAGGCGACGCGCGCCCAGGTCGATATCCACTGCACTGTCGGTGTTCAACTGCACGAAAGTGCCATCGCTCAGCAGCACTTGCCGGCGCTCCCCGACCGCGGTGTGCATGTCGGCGGTCCAGGCCTCCAGCGGCAGTTCGCGGCTTGCCAGCCAGGCCGCCGGCAACAATGCCGCCACGCCCAGGGCCTGCTTGAGCAGCGCCCGGCGGCCGCTATCCGGGCGGTCCAGGGTGGCCATGGCCAATGCGCCGGGTAGCGCGGAAAAGCGCTGGCGCAACAGCAGTGCCTTTTGCCAGGCGTGTTCGTGCAAGGTGCTGCTGGTGCGCCATTGTTCCAGGCGCTGCAGGTCACCCTCGCTGGCAGTGCCAGAGTCCACCAGCGCCAGCCAGCGCGCGGCGGCCTGCAGTGCCTCGCGGGTTTCGGGGGCATGGCTGGTCATTACAGTTCGGCCAGCAGGCAATGCTCGTAGGCCTGCGCCATGTAGCGTTTGACCGAGCGCTCGCAAACGCCCAGGCGCTTGCCGATCTCGGCATAGCCCAGGCCCTCCAGCTGGCTCCAGAGAAAGGCCTTGCGTACCGGCGCCTTGAGGCCGTCGAGCAACTCGTCGAGGGCTTGCAGGGTTTCCAGCAGCAGCCAACGCTGCTCTGGCGAGGGCACATGCTGCTCTGGCAACCGGGCCAGTGCATCGAGGTAGGCTTGTTCCAGGCTGCGCCGTTGGTGGAAGTTGCTCAGCAGGCGCTTGCCCACGGTCAGCAGGTAGGCACGCGGTTCGCGAATGTCTGCCAGCGGCTGGGCGCTGGCCAGGATACGCAGGAAGGTATCCTGGCTGAGGTCGGCGGCATCCCAGGCATTGCCCATGCGCCGCCGCAGCCAGGTTTCCAGCCAGCCACGATGTTCCCGGTACAGGGCAGGCAGGCTATGCTCCGGTGGCGGCGCGGCGTCGATCATGGGGAAGGCCCTGCGGTGGCGTAAATAAGATTAATTCTAATTTACAGCACACCACAGAACCAAGCGGTTTGTTACCAGTCAGGCAATCGCCGCATCCACCAGCACTTGCGCTTCCTGCACCAGACGCTGCAGGTGCGCCTCGTCGATGAAGCTTTCGGCGTAGATCTTGTAGATGTCCTCGGTGCCCGAAGGGCGCGCGGCGAACCAGCCATTGGCGGTCATCACCTTCAGCCCACCGATCGCCTGGCCGTTGCCCGGTGCATGGCTGAGGATCTGCACGATCCGCTCACCCGCCAGCTCGGTCGACTTCACCTGCTCCGGCGCCAGCTTGCTCAACAAAGCCTTTTGCCGGGCATCGGCCTTGGCTTCGACACGGGTGGCGAACGGCTTGCCCAGCGCCTCGGTCAGGTCGGCGTAGGCCTGGCTCGGGTTGCGCCCGGTGCGGGCAGTCATCTCGGCAGCCAGCAAGGCCGGGATCAGCCCGTCCTTGTCGGTGGCCCAGACCGAGCCATCGCGGCGCAGGAACGAAGCCCCCGCACTCTCCTCGCCACCAAAGCCCAACGTGCCGTCAAACAGGCCCTGGGCGAAGAACTTGAAGCCCACCGGCACTTCGTACAGCTCACGGCCCAGGCGCTGGGTGACGCGGTCGATCAGGCCGCTGGAGACCACGGTCTTGCCGACGGCGGCATCGCTGCGCCATTGCGGGCGGTGGCGGTACAGGTAGTCGATGGCCACGGCCAGGTAGTTGTTCGGCTGCAGCAGGCCATCGGGGGTGACGATGCCATGGCGGTCGTGGTCCGGGTCGCAGGCGAAGGCCACGTCGAAGCGTTCGCGCAGGCCGATCAGGCCCTGCATGGCATAGGGCGAGGATGGGTCCATGCGGATCTGGCCGTCCCAGTCGACGGTCATGAAGCGGAAGGTCGGGTCGACCTCGGTGTTCACCACCTCCAGGTCCAGCTGGTAATGCTCGGCGATCGCCGACCAGTAGCGCACCCCCGCCCCGCCCAGCGGGTCGACGCCCAGGCGCAGCTTGGCGCTGCGGATGACGTCGAAGTCGATGACGTTTTCCAGGTCGGCCACGTAGTTGCTCACGTAGTCGTGGCGCTGGGTAGTGGATGCCTGCAACGCCTGGGCGTGGTCCATACGCTTGACGCCCGCCAGGTCAGCGGCCAGCAGTTCGTTGGCCTTGGCCTCGATCCACTTGGTCACGTCGCTGTCGGCCGGGCCGCCATTGGGCGGGTTGTACTTGAAGCCACCACTCTGCGGCGGGTTGTGCGATGGGGTGATGACGATGCCGTCGGCCAGGCCCTGCTCGCGGCCACGGTTATGGCAGAGGATGGCGTGGGAAACGGCCGGTGTCGGCGTGTATTCGTCGTCCTTGGACAGCATTACCTGCACGCCATTGGCCGCCAGCACTTCCAGGGCGCTGGCGGTAGCCGGTGCCGACAGTGCGTGGGTGTCGGCGCCGATGAACAGCGGGCCATCGATGCCCTTCTCCTGGCGATACAGGCAGATGGCCTGGGTAATGGCCAGGACGTGGTACTCGTTGAAGCTCAATTCAAGCGAAGTGCCACGGTGCCCCGAGGTGCCGAAGGCCACCCGCTGGGCCGCCACGGCAGCGTCGGGGCGGCCGGTGTAGTAGGCGGTGAGCAGCCGGGGAATATCGACCAGCACGCTGGCCGGAGCCGGCTTGCCTGCCAAAGGACTGAGCGTCATGCAGAAACCTCGAGTTCAACGGATGTTGGTGTTGGAGCGTGCAGTGTACTGAGAGTTGCAATGCCGCGCGATGGGCGGCAGCAAAGAATCAGTGAGCACACCGCATACCCTGTGGGAGCGGCTTTAGCCGCGAAGAACCCAACGCGGTACATGGCACCGGCTGCGCCGGTGTTCGCGGCTAAAGCCGCTCCCACAGGGTACTTGCCAGCCACCGCGGTGGCTGCTTCGCGGGCTCGCCCGCTCCCACAATGGACCCGAGCATGTCCCTCGTCTCTGTAATGACCGTCTAGAGTGGTACCCATACCCCCGAAAACGAGGTTCCATGGCTTTCCACCGCCTGACCCACACCCACCCGCGCCTGAGCATCGCCACTGTGGTCGGCCTGCTCGGCGCCTGGCTGATCCCTGCCGGCGACAGCGTGCAGCACATCCTCGCCGGCTGGAATCTTGGCGTATGGCTGTACCTGCTGCTGGTGCTCTACCTGACCTTGAGCGCCAATGCGGAAAAGGTACGCAAGGTCGCCCGCGTCGAAGACGAAAACGCCGGCCTGGTCCTGCTCACCGTGTGCATCGCCGCCATCGCCAGCCTCGCCGCCGTCACCCTGCAACTGGTGTCCAGCCGTGGCCTGCAAGGCACGGCGCTGGTCGTGCACTACCTCTACACCGGCCTGACCGTGGCCGGCTCCTGGCTGTTGATCGGCTGCATTTTCAGCCTGCACTACGCGCGGCTGTTCTATACCGGACAAAACCACGAACCGCCGCTGCGCTTCGCCGATGGCGAACGCAACCCCGATTACTGGGACTTCCACTACTTCTCGTTCACCATCAGCGTGGCGGTACAAACCTCAGACGTGGGCGTCGCTGGGCGGGGCCTACGGCGGGTAGTGCTGGCACATTCACTAGTGGGGTTCGTATTCAACACGGCGATCCTGGGATTCACCATCAACATCGCTGCCGGGCTGCTCGGCTGATTGCACCGCTCGTCCGAAAACATCGTGCGGAGATGTCGATCAAAGTGGCAGAACCTGGCGGGTTATCTGCCGTCAACATACCGGGAAAACGTTTGCCTTGCGGCCCTGCGCCAGATGCCCTGCATGACAAGGATGTGACCGCTGTCATGCATTAGCACATTTGTCGTATTTGCAGCCGAGAATACTCCGTAGCAGGTGCTATGGTTACTTTCCCGGCGGCCGCATCGATGTGGCCACCCGCTCACCACGTCCAGGTACGGACAAGGAGGCTGGCATGAACAAGATGACGTTCCCCAACGCCTGCCAGGTGATGCGCTGGCATTTCCACCCGCTGGGCTTCGAAGCCAGCATGGATGCGCCGCGCAGCATGGTCGCGCGGCTGTTCGACCGCGCCACCGGCGAAACCCTGCTGGCGATTGCCGGCATTCCCTGCTCGGCGATCATGGCCGCCGCCGATGTAGAGCGCATCATCGAGGCCGTCGAGGCGGAGATGGATACCTTCATGCCCGCCTTCGCCTTGCGCGACGCGGTCTAACCCACTGCGGTACTTTCCTGGCGCATGGCCTGCAACTTGCCCATGAACTGCTCGGCCGGCACCGGCTGGCCCAGCAGGTAGCCTTGCAGCGAATCGCAGCCCAGGCGGGTCAGGAAGTCCTGCTGCCTGTCAGTCTCCACCCCTTCAGCGACGATGCGCAGGCCCAGCGCCTGGCCCAGCGCCACGATTGCCGAAACGATCGCCGCATCGTCGCTGTCCTGCTCCAGGTCGCGCACGAAACCGCGGTCGATCTTCAGCTCGTTGGCCGGCAGGCGCTTGAGGTACATCAGGCTGGAATAGCCGGTGCCAAAGTCATCGATGGACAGGTCCACACCCATGTCGGACAGCCGCTGCAGCACCGTCAGGCTGGCATCGGCGTCGTGCATGGCGGTGGTTTCGGTAATTTCCAGGGTCAGGCAGTTGGCCGGCAGGCTGTTCTGTTGCAGGGCCCGGGCCACGCTCTCGACCAGCCCGGCATGGCAGAACTGGATGGCAGACAGGTTCACCGCCATGCGCCAGCCGTGGTGCCCCTGGTCCAGCCACTGGCGCATCTGCCGGCAGGCCTCGATGAGCACCCATTCGCCAATGGGAATGATCAGGCCGGTCTTTTCCGCCAGGCCGATGAAACGGTCGGGCAGCAACAGGCCCTGCTGCGGGTGCTCCCAGCGCAGCAAGGCCTCGGCACCGATCGGCTGGCAATTCTGGGCGTCGAACTTGGGCTGGTAGTGCAGGCGGAACTGACGCTGCTCCAGGGCCTGGCGCAGGTCCTGCAGTAGCTGCAATTGCTGGCGGGCGTTGCTGTTCATCGACACGTCGAAGAAGCTGTAGCCATTCTTGCCGGAGCTCTTGGCGTGGTACATGGCGGCGTCGGCATTGCGCAGCAGCTCGTGCTGGTCCTGGCCATTGCCCGGGTACAGGACGATGCCCAGGCTCGCCGTCAGCTGCAGGTCATGCTCGGCCACGCGGAACGGCCGAGATACCAGGTTGACCTGCTTGACCGCCACATCCATGGCATCGTTCGGCTCGCGCAGCTGCACCAGCAGCACGAATTCGTCGCCGCCGATGCGCGCAAGCGTGTCCTGGCTGTGCAGGTGCCCGCGCAGGCGTGTCGCTACGGCCTTGAGCAGCAAGTCGCCGACGTGGTGGCCAAAGGCATCGTTGACGGGCTTGAAGCCGTCCAGGTCGATGAACATCAGGGCGAAGCAGCCGCCCTGCTCCGCTACCTTGGCGATGGCCTGCTCGATGCGGTCGGCCAGCAGAGTACGGTTGGGCAGGTCGGTGAGGGTGTCGTGCAGGGCCAGCTGGGTCAGCTCCTGGTTGGCCAGGGTCAGCGAACGGGCCAGCTCGGCGGTGCGTGCCTCCAGGCGGGCATCCAGCACCGAGGTGAGCAAGGCCACCGCCAGTACCGCCAGGGTGGTGATCAGAACCAGGTAGACCAGGCCGTCGCCTTGCAGGCCTCCCCCGGCCAGCGCACCGCAGAAGCTGCCTTCGGGGAA
This sequence comes from Pseudomonas sp. UBA6753, assembly GCF_002453565.1. Lineage (NCBI taxonomy): Bacteria > Pseudomonadati > Pseudomonadota > Gammaproteobacteria > Pseudomonadales > Pseudomonadaceae > Pseudomonas > Pseudomonas sp. UBA6753. The sequence continues at coordinate 82,866 of NZ_DKHD01000045.1, forward strand.
ATTCGCCGCAGCCATGCCGGTGTAATGCATGCCGACGATGGCAAAGCCCATCACCACCGCCGCCAGGCCGCGAATCTGCCGCACATAAGGGGTGTGCGCGCGCAAACGGAAGGCGATCCACAAGGCCGCTGCCGAGGCGCCCACGGCAATCAGCAGCGAGGCCCCGAACAGCGTCGGGTCATAGTCGATGCCCGGCAGCATGCGCAGCGCGGCCATGCCGGTGTAGTGCATGCAGGCGATGCCGGCGCCCATGATCAGCGCACCAAACGCCAGCTGCTGCCACGGCAGGCTCGGCTGGCTGACCAGCCACAAGGCAAAGCCCGAGGACAACACGGCAATCAGCAGCGAGAACGCGGTCAGGGCCAGGTCGTAGCCCAGGTCGATGGGCAGGCTGAAGGCGAGCATGCCGATGAAGTGCATCGACCACACGCCGATGCCCATGGCCAGCGCGCCACCCCCCATCCACAGGCAGGCAGCCCGGCCTTTGGCCGTGGCGATGCGGCCGGTCAGGTCAAGGGCGGTATAGGACGCCAGGATCGCCACGCACAGCGAAATCAACACCAGCGAAGAGGAGTAGCTACCGGTCAGCATTGGGAGTTCCAGCGACGGGACGGGAGGCCCGGAAAAAGCTGACGATTGTACTCAAGCTTAGGCGAAACGCACGGGGTTTTTGCGAATGGGAATGGATCCAAAGCCCGCATGGGGCTGCTGCGCAGCCCATCGCCGGCAAGCCGGCTCCCACCTTGACCGCATCGACCTCAGGGATTGCACAGTACCTGTGGGAGCCGGCTTGCCGGCGATGAGGCCGGTACAGCAATTCGCTGTACTAGAGGCCCAGTCAATCCTGCTCGGCAAACGCCTGTTCCGCATCCCAGCCACCACCCAGCGCGGCAACCAGCTGCACGCTTGCCACCAGGCGCCCCTGCAGCAGGTTCAACACACTGCGCTCGTTGCTCAGCGCCGTGGTCTGCACGTTGACCACATCCAGGTAGCCGATCAGCCCCGCGCGGTACTGGTTCTCGGTCAGGCGCAGGGACTCGCGAGCGGCATCCAGTGCCTCCTGGCGCACCACCGCCTCATCGCCATACACCTTCAACTGCACCAGCAGGTTTTCCACTTCCTTGAAGCCGTCGAGCACGGTCTGGCGGTACTGCGCCACGGTCTGGTCATATACCGCCACCGTGCGGTCCACCTCGGCACTGCGCTTGCCGGCGTCGAACAAGGTCAGCGCCAGCTGCGGGCCCACCGACCAGTAGCGGTTGGGCAGTTCGATCCAGTTGCTGAAGCTGCTGCTGGAGTAACCGCCACTCATGCTCAGGCTCAGGTCCGGGAAATACGCCGCCCGCGACACGCCGATGTTGGCGTTGGCAGCCATCACGTTGCGCTCGGCCGCAGCGATGTCCGGGCGTCGCTCCAGCAACTGCGAAGGCAAGGCCACCGGAATTTGCGGCAGCGCCGGAATGGCCTTGCTGTCGGCCAGGGCGAAGTCCGCCGGGGCCTTGCCCAGCAACACGGCAATGGCGTTCTCGAACTGCGCGCGCTGCCAGATCAGGTCGATCAGGTCGGCCTGGGTGCTCTTGAGCTGGGTACGCGCCTGGGCCACCGCATCCGGGCCGGCGACGCCGGCGCGGTACTGGTTTTCGTTCATTCGCAGGGAACGCTCATAAGCTGCCACGGTGGCTTCCAACAGGCGCTTCTGCTCGTCGATCACCCGCAACTGCAGGTAGTTCTGCACCAGTTCCGACTGCTGGCTGAGGCGGATCGAGGCCAGGTCGGCCAGGCTGGCTTCGGCACTGGCTTCGTTGGCATTGAGGGTTTCGCGCAGCTTGCCCCACAGGTCGATTTCCCAGCTGACGCCGAGCTGGGCGTTGTAGGTGTTGCGAATGCCGCTGCTGTTGTTGGACAGGCTCGAACTGGAGCTGCCGGTGCCCTGGGCCGAGCGGTTCTTGCTGACGCTCAGGTCCAGGCTGGGGAACAGTGCCGCTCGGCTGCTGCGCACCAGCGCCTGGGCCTGGCGGTACTGGGCTTCCGATTGCGCCACGGTCTGGTTGCTGCGGTTGAGCTCTTCGACCAGCGCATTGAGCCCGGCATCGCCGTAGATTTCCCACCAGGCGCCGCGGGCGATGGCATCGGACGGCGTGGCCTGGGTCCAGCCTTCGGCGTGCTTGAACTGCGCCGTGCTGCTCAGCTCCGGGCGGTGGTAGTCCGGGCTCAGGGTGCAGGCGCTGAGCAAGGCGACGCACAACCCGGCGCCGAGCAGGCGCGAGCCACGCCCACGGGTCAGCGTCTGCAGGGCGCGGTGAAGTGGGGTCTGGGCAAAAGTCATAGCGGGGTTTCCAGGGCGGCGTCGGTGCGCACGCCACGCCAACGGTTGAAACGGTGACGCAGGCGGTCCAGGTACAGGTAGACCACCGGTGTCGTGTAAAGGGTGAGGATCTGGCTGAACACCAGGCCGCCAATGATGGTCAGGCCCAGTGGCTGGCGCATTTCCGCGCCTTCGGCGCGGCTCAGCAGCAGCGGCAAGGCACCGAGGATGGCCGCCAGGGTCGTCATCAGGATCGGCCGCAGACGCAGCAGGCAGGCCCGGCGGATCGACTCTTCCGGTGTCAGGCCCTGGTGGCGCTCCAGCTGCAAGGCCAGGTCGATCATCAGGATGGCGTTCTTCTTCACCACGCCGATCAGCAGGAACAGCCCCAGCAGCGAGATCAGGCTGAACTCGCCGCCGGTGACGTACAGCGCCAGCAAGGCACCGACGCCGGCCGAGGGCAGTGTCGAGAGGATGGTCAGCGGGTGAATGTAGCTTTCGTAGAGGATGCCCAGCACCAGGTAGACCAGCACCAGCGCGCCAAGGATCATCAGCGGCTGGCCTTCCTGGGTCTTGGCGAAGGCATCGGCGGTACCACCAAGCTTGGCGATCACTTCCTCGGGCAAGCCCAGCTTGGCCACCGCACGCTCCAGCGCCGCCATGGCCTGGTCGGGGCTGTAGCCTTCGGCGACGTCGAAGGCGATGCTTTCGGCGGCGAACTGGCCTTCGTGGCTGACCCGGTCGTTGGCCAGGCTGTTCTCGTAGTGGGCGATGGTCGACAGCGGTACGCGGGCACCGTCGGCGGTAATCACCTGTACCTGCTCGAGGGTGCTCGGGTCCCAGGCGTACTTCGGGTTGATCTCCAGCACTACCTGGTACTGGTTGAGGCTGTCGTAGATGGTGGAGATCTGGCGCTGGCTGTAGGCGTTGTTCAGCACCGTGGTGACCATGTCCATGTCGATGCCCAGGCGCTTGGCCTGGTCGCGGTCGACCACCAGGGTCACCTGCTGGGTGCCGGCACCGTCGCGGGCGTCGATGGCCGTCAGTTGCGGCAGTGCACGCAGCGCCGCCACCACTTTCGGGAACCATTCGCGCAACGCCGTCAGGTCACCGCTCTGCAGGGAATACAGGTACTGCGAGGAGGTCTGGTCGCGGCCCCCGCCGCCCAGTTGCAGGTCCTGGTCGGCCATCAGGAACAGGCGCCCGCCAGGTACCTTGGGCATTTCCTTGCGCAGGCGCTCGATCACCTTCTGCGCGTCGATCTTGCGCTCGTTGATCGGTTTCAGGCGCACCAGCACCATGGCGTTGTTGGTGCCACTGTTGCCGCCGATGAAGCCGGCAACGCTCTGCACCGCCGGGTCGGCCAGCAAGGCGCGGCGGTAGATTTCCATTTTCGGCTGCATCACGCTGAACGACAGGCCGTCGTCGCCACGGATGAAGCCCATCAGCTGGCCGGTGTCCTGCTGCGGCATCAGCGTCTTGGGCACCACCACGTACAGGGCGATGTTGATGCCGATGGTGGCCAGCAGGCTGATCAGCGTCAGGCGCTTGTGGCGCAAGGCCCAGCCCAGGCTGCGGTCATAGGCATCGACCATGCGCTGGTGCAACTGTTCGCTCCAGCGCTGCAGGCGGTTCTGCTCGGCCTGGTGGGGCTTGAGCCAGCGGGCGCACAGCATCGGCGTGAGGGTCAGCGACACCACCAACGACACGATGATCGCCGCCGCCAGGGTGATGGAGAACTCCTGGAACAGGTTGCGCACGATGCCGCCCATGAACAGGATGGAGACGAACACCGCCACCAGCGACACGTTCATCGACAGCAAGGTGAAACCCACTTCCTTGGCACCCAGGAAGGCCGCCTTCATCGGCGGCTGGCCGTCCTCGATGTGCCGGGAGATGTTCTCCAGCACCACGATGGCGTCGTCCACCACCAGGCCGGTGGCAAGAATAAGCGCCATCAGCGACAGGTTGTTGAGCGAGAACCCGCACAGGTACATGACCGCGAAGGTGCCCACCAGCGACACCGGTACCGCCAGGCTGGGGATCAGCGAGGCCCGCAGGCTGCCGAGGAACAGGTAGACCACCAGGATCACCAGCACCACGGCGATCAGCAGGGTGTGCTCGGCTTCCTTGAGGGTTGCCTTGATCACTGGCGAGCGGTCCATGGCCACGTTCAGTTGCACGCTGGCCGGCAGCAGCGACTGCAGGGCCGGCAGCTGCGCCTTGATCTGGTCGACCGTTTCGATGATGTTGGCGCCGGTCTGGCGGTTGACCACCAGCAGCACCGCGCTCTGGTCATTGAAGAAGCCGCTGTTGTAGCGGTTCTCGACACCGTCGGTGATGGTCGCCACGTCGGACAGGCGCAGGATGGTGCCGTTCTGCTGGCGGATCACCACGGGCTCGTAGTCCTTGGCGCTTTCCAGCTGGTCGTTGGCACGCACCTGCCAGTTGCGCTCGGCGTCCTCGACAAAGCCCATCGGCCGGCGCTGGTTGGCGTTGGACACGGCAGTGCGCACTTCATCCAGCGACAGGCCGTACTGGTTGAGCAATTGCGGCTCCACGGCAATGCGCACCGCCGGCAACGAACTGCCGCCGATCTGCACCTCCCCTACCCCGGGCACTTGGGCCAGGCTCTGCGACAGGATGGTGTCGGCCAGGTCGTACAGCTGGCCCTTCTGCAGCACGTCCGAAGTCAGCGACAGCACCATGATCGGTGCCTGCGACGGGTTGATCTTCTTGTAGGTGGGCATGCTGCGCATACCGCTGGGCAGCAGGTTGCGGGTGGCGTTGATCGCCGCCTGCACCTCGCGCGCCGCACCGTCGATGTCGCGGCCCATCTCGAAGCCGATGATCACCCGTGTGGAGCCCTGGTTGGAGCTGCTGGTCAGGGTGGTCACGCCGGCAATGCTGCCCAGCTTGCGCTCCAGCGGCGTGGCCACGGTGGAGGCCATCACCTCCGGGCTGGCGCCGGACAGGTTGGCCGACACCACGATCACCGGGAAGTCCATCTGTGGCAGCGGCGCCACCGGCAGCAGGCCGAAGCTGACCCCGCCCAAAAGCATGATCGCCAGGCTCAACAGCATGGTCGCCACCGGGCGACGGATGAAAGGACCGGACAGGTTCATGCCTCGGCCTGCTTCACGTCAGTGGCCGGGCGCCAGCGGCGGGCCAGGCGGTCGAAGTACAGGTAGATGACCGGGGTGGTGAACAACGTCAGCACCTGACTGACCAGCAACCCGCCGACCATCACCAGGCCCAGCGGCTGGCGCAGCTCGGCGCCGGAACCGGTGGCGAGCATCAGCGGCACGGCGCCGAACAGCGCGGCCAGGGTGGTCATCAGGATCGGCCGGAAGCGCAGCAGCGCCGCCTGGTAGATGGCATCGCGCGGGCTCATGCCCTGCTGGCGCTCGGCCTCGAGGGCGAAGTCGATCATCATGATCGCGTTCTTCTTGACGATGCCGATCAGCAGGATGATGCCGATGATGGCGATCATGCCCAGGTCGTTGCCGCTGATGAGCAAGGCCAGCAAGGCGCCGACCGCTGCCGACGGCAGGGTCGAAAGAATGGTCACTGGGTGGATGTAGCTCTCGTACAGCACGCCCAGCACGATGTACATGGTCACCACCGCCGCCAGGATCAACAGCAAGGTGCTCGACAGCGATGCCTGGAAGGCTTCCGCCGCGCCCTGGAAGCGGGTTTGCACGCCCAGCGGCATGCCGATGTCCTTTTGCACCTGCTCGATCACCTGCACCGCCTCGCCCAGCGAAGCGCCGTGGGCCAGGTTGAACGACAGGGTCACCGCCGGGAACTGGCCGATGTGGGAAATGGCCAGCTGGGCCTGGCGCTGTTCGATGCGCGCCAGCGCCGACAGGCGCACCTGGCCGCCATCGGTGGCCTTGACGTGGATCGACTCCAGCGCCTGCGGGCCGATCACCGCCGCATCCTGCGACTGCAGCACCACGCGGTACTGGCTGGCCTGGGTGTAGATGGTCGAGATCTGGCGCTGGCCGAAGGCGTCGTACAGGGCGTTGGTGATCTGCGACACGCTGATGCCCAGGCGGCTGGCCATGTCGCGGTCGATCACCAGGTACACCTGCAGGCCCTTGTCCTGCAGGTCGCTGGCCACGTCGGCCAGTTCCGGGCGCTGCTGCAGCGCCTGCACCAGCTTGCCGCTCCACTGCGCCAGCAGGTCGGCGTCCGGCGACGACAGGCTGAACTGGTACTGGGTACGACTGACCCGGTCTTCGATGCTCAGGTCCTGCACCGGCTGCATGAACAGGCGGATGCCCACCAGCCGGTCGACTTGCGGCTGCAGGCGGTTGATCACTTCGCTGGCAGTGACATCACGCTCGCCATGAGGCTTGAGGTTGATCAGCAGGCGGCCGCTGTTGAGCGTGGCGTTGTCGCCATCGACACCGATGTAGGACGACAGGCTCTGTACCGCCGGGTCCTGCAGGATCACCTTGCTCAGGGCTTGCTGGCGTTCGCTCATGGCGGCGAACGAGGTGGACTGCGGCGCTTCGGAAATGCCCTGGATCACCCCGGTGTCCTGCACCGGGAAGAAGCCCTTGGGCACCACCATGTACAGGAATACGGTGAGCGCCAGGCTGGCTACGGCCACCAGCAGCGTCAGCGGCTGGCGCTTGAGTACCCACTGCAGGGCGCTGCCGTAGTGCCTGATCAGCCAGTCGATCCAGGCGCCACTGGCGCGGTAGAACCGGCCCTGTTCCTCTTCCTTGGGCTCGCGCTTGAGCAGGCGCGCGCACATCATCGGCGTGAGGGTCAGCGATACCACCAGGGAAATCAGGATGGCCACCGCCAGGGTAATGGCGAACTCGCGGAACAGGCGGCCGACCACATCGGCCATGAACAGCAGCGGGATCAGTACAGCAATCAGCGAGAAGGTCAGCGAGATCAGGGTGAAGCCGATTTGCCGGGCGCCCTTGAGCGCAGCCTGCATGGGCGTCTCGCCCTCCTCGATGTGCCGGGAGATGTTCTCCAGCATGACGATGGCGTCGTCGACCACGAAACCGGTGGCGACGGTCAGGGCCATCAGCGTCAGGTTGTTGACCGAGAAGCCGGCCAGGTACATCACGCCGAAGGTGCCGATCAGCGACAATGGCACGGCGATCGACGGAATGAGGGTGGCACTGAAACGGCGCAGGAACACGAACGTGACCATTACCACCAGGGCGATGGCAATCAGCAGTTCGTGCTGCACGTCCTTGACCGCGGCGCGGATGGTCTGGGTGCGGTCGGTGAGCACCGAAACATCCAGGCCGGCCGGCAGGTTGTCGGTGATCGAAGGCAACAGGGCCTTGATACGGTCGACCACTTCGATGACGTTGGCGCCCGGCTGGCGCTGGATGTTCAGCAGCACCGCATGGTTTTCATTGGCCCAGGCAGCCAGGCGCTCGTTCTCCGCGCCGTCGACGATTTCGGCCACGTCCTTGAGACGCAATGGTGCACCGTTGTTGTAGGCCAGGATCAGGTTTGCGTACTCCTCAGGGGAGCGCAGCTGGTCGTTGGCATCGAGCATCGACACCCGGGTCGGGCCGTCGAAGTTGCCCTTGGGCTGGTTGACGTTGGAGGCGCCGATCAGGGTGCGTACGTCCTCCAGGTTCAGGCCGTTGGCGGCCAGGGCATCGACGTTGACCTTGATCCGCACCGCCTGGCGCTGGCCGCCGGCGATGCTGACCATGCCCACACCGCTGATCTGCGCGAGCTTCTGGGCCACGCGGGTATCGACCAGGTCGTTGAGCTTGGGCAGCGGCATGGTCTTGCTGGAGATGGCCAGGGTCAGCACCGGGGTGTCGGCCGGGTTGACCTTGTTGTACACCGGCGGCGCAGGCAGGTCGCTGGGCAGCAGGTTGCTGGCGGCGTTGATCGCGGCCTGCACCTGTTGCTCGGCAACGTCCATGTTCATGTCGAGGTTGAAGCGCAGGGTCAGCACCGAGGCGCCACCGGAGCTGGTCGACGCCATCTGCTCCAGGCCCGGCATCTGCCCGAACTGGCGTTCCAGCGGTGCGGTAACGGCGCTGGTCATGACCTGCGGGCTGGCACCGGGGTACAGGGTCATGACCCGGATGGTCGGGTAATCCACCTGCGGCAAGGCGGAAACCGGCAGCAACTTGTAGGCGATCAGGCCGGCCAGGACGATGGCCAGCATGCTCAGCGTGGTGGCAACCGGCCGCAGGATGAACAGACGCGAGAGGTTCATGCGCCCGCCTTGCCTGCTGCGCTACCAGGCTGTGCTTTACCGGGCTGCACATCACCAGTGCTTGCCGAACCCTTGGCTTCCTGGCCTTGCAGGTGCTGGCCCGGGGTGGTCGGCACCTGCGAGCTGTCTTCGACCACTTCCACCTTGGTGCCTTCGCGCAGGCGGTCGGTGCCTTCCAGCACCAGGCGGTCGCCGGCCTTCAGGCCTTCGAGGATGACGCTGTTCTCGCCATCGCTGGCGCCGACCTTGAGCTTGCGGATGTTGACCGTGTTCTGGTCATTGACCACGTAGGCGAAGGAGCCGTCATTGCCGAACTGGATGGCCGCCGCCGGGGCCATGGTCACCTGCTTGAGGGTGTCGGCCAGCAGGCGCACGTTGACGAACTGGTTGGGGAACAGGGCAAGGTCCTTGTTCTCGAAGCGGCCCTTGAACTTTAGGGTGCCGGTGGTGGTGTCGATCTGGTTGTCGATGCTGCCCAGCACGCCGGTGGACTGCAGCTTGCTGTCACTGCGGTCCCAGGCCTCGACCGGCAGGCTGGCGCCGCTGCGGTAGCGTTCCAGCACGGTGCTCAGCTCGGTTTCCGGCAGGGTGAAGGCAACGCTGATCGGCTCGGTCTGGGTGATCACCACCAGCGCGGTGGTGTCGTTGGCCGCCACCAGGTTGCCCAGGTCGAGCTGGCGCAGGCCCACGCGGCCATTGATCGGCGCGCGGATCTGGGTGAAATCGAGGTTCAGGCGGGCGTCGTTGACCTGCGCTTGGTTGGTCTTCACCAGCCCCTGGAACTGCGCCACCTGCGCTTCGGCGGTGTCGAGGGTTTGCTTGGCGATGCTGTCTTCGGCGTACAGGCCTTTATAGCGGGCCAGGTCGACCTGGGCGTTCTTCAACTGCGCCTGGTTCTGCGCCAGGGTGCCTTCGGCCTGTTGCAGGGCGATGCGATACGGGCGCGGGTCGATCTCGGCGAGCAGGTCGCCGGCCTTGACCTGCTGGCCTTCCTTGAAGTGGATCTTGACCAGCTCGCCAGCCACGCGGCTGCGCACGTTGACGGTGTTGGTCGCGGTGACGGTGCCCAGGGCCTTGTAGTACAGCGGGAAGTCGCCCACCCGCACCGGCTCGACGCGCACCGGCACCGGGTCGCTGGAGCCGCCGAAGCCCGGGCGACCGCCCATCATGCCCATGCCCTTGCCACCGCGCCCGCCACCGGCTTCTTTAGGCGCAGGCGCCGCTGCGGGCCACAGCCACCAGGCCAGTGCAGCCACCAGCAGCAGGATCAGCAGGCCTACGAGCCAGCGACGAGGGGAACGGGAATTGGACGCTTGCATGGGTTGAACGAACCTTGTTCGGAATGACGACTTGGGGAGGATGAACGATAAGCACTGGCATCGTTTTAGCAAAGCGCCTTTACCAGAGGTTTACCTTTGCCTGACGTTGCCAAGGGGTTGAACTTTAAATGAAAACGGCCCGGAACGCGTTCCGGGCCGTTTACAGGGTGTTGCTTGGAGCAGTGGCGGGCTGAAAGGTTTCGGTTGCCTGTGCCGGCCTCTTCGCGGGCTTGCCCGCTCCCACAGGTACTGCACAGGTTTCAAAGGCTGTGACATCCCTGTGGGAGCGGGCAAGCCCGCGAAGGGGCCGGTACAGGCAAGCCCGCCCTGCCCCACACAACTCTTACTTCAGCACAGCCAGCGCTGCATCGTAGTTCGGCTCATCAGCGATTTCGCCAACCAGCTCGCTGTGCAGCACCTTGTCGTTTTCGTCCAGTACCACCACGGCACGGGCAGCCAGGCCGGCCAGCGGGCCATCGGCGATGGCCACGCCGTAGTTTTCGAGGAACTCGCGGCCACGCAGGGTCGACAGGTTCTTCACGTTGTCCAGGCCTTCGGCGCCGCAGAAGCGTGCCTGGGCGAACGGCAGGTCGGCGGAGATGCACAGCACCACAGTGTTGGCCACATCGTTGGCCTGGGCGTTGAACTTGCGCACGGAGGTAGCGCAGGTCGGGGTGTCGACGCTCGGGAAGATGTTCAGCACCTTGCGCTTGCCGGCGTAGTCTTTCAGCGACTTGTCAGCCAGGCCTTCACCTACCAGGGAGAAAGCCGGAGCCTGGGCGCCGGTTTTCGGCAGTTCGCCGTTGACCTGAACCGGGTTGCCTTTGAGAGTCACTTGAGCCATGACGAAATCCTTATGCGGGGTTTGAAAAGGACACTGAGTTAAGCATGAAGGCGGCCGGGTGCCTATGGGGGCAGGTGAAATTGTTCTGTTGCCGGACAATTCTTGTGGACAAAAAAATGCCCGGGTGGCAACAAGCGACCCGGGCATTACTGTTGCAGATGGCGAATCAGCCCAGCAGGCCGTATACCACCGAGGTCAGCGCAACCAGGCCGACTACCACCACGAACACGTTGGAGGCAGCACCGCTGTACTTGCGCATGGATGGCACGCGGCGAATGGCGTACATCGGCATCAGGAACAGCAGCACCGCGAGGATCGGGCCACCGAGCGACTCGATCATGCCGAGGATGCTTGGGTTGAGGGTGGCGACGATCCAGCACACCACCAGCATCAGCGCGGCGACCACGCGGTCCAGGGCCTTGGCGCTCGGGCGAGCACCGGCCTTGGTGATGATGCCCTTCAGGCCTTCGCTGGCGCCGATGTAGTGGCCGAGGAACGACTTGGCGATGGCCACGAAGGCGATCAGCGGTGCAGCGAACGCGATGGTCGGGTTGCTGAAGTGGTTGGCCAGGTACGACAGGATCGACAGGTTCTGCGCCTTGGCCTCGGCCAGCTGGGCGCTGCTCAGGGTGAGCACGCAGCTGAACACGAAGAACAGCACCATCACCACCATCAGCAGGTGGGCACGGCGCAGGATCTGGCCGCTACGCTCATCGGCATGCTCGCCGTAGCGGCGCTTCTGGTCGACGGCAAAGGCGGAGATGATCGGCGAGTGGTTGAACGAGAACACCATCACCGGAATCGCCAGCCACAGGGTGTGCAGGAAGGCCGAAGCTGGTGGCACCTGGGTGGCGCTGTCGAGAATGCCACCGGTCCAGTGCGGCACCAGGTACAGGCCCAGCAATGCCAGGGCGACGATGAACGGGTAGACCAGCAGGCTCATGACCTTGACCGTGGCCTGCTCGCCGCAGCGCACGATGGCCAGCAGGCCGAGGATCAGCACGAACGACAGGATGGCCCGTGGCGGCGGCTGCATGTGCAGCTGGTGCTCCATGAAGCTGGACACGGTGTTGGTCAGCGCCACGCTATAGATAAGCAGGATCGGGAAGATCGCGAAGAAGTACAGCACGGTGATCGAGGCGCCGGCGGTAATGCCGAAGTGCTCCTTGACCACTTCGGTGATATCGCCGTCATTGCGCCCGGAAAGGACGAAACGGGTCAGCCCGCGGTGAGCGAAATAGGTCATCGGGAAGGCCAGTATGGCCAGGATCAGCAACGGCCAGAAGCCGCCAAGGCCGGCGTTGATCGGCAGGAACAGGGTTCCGGCGCCGATCGCTGTGCCGAACAGGCCCAGCATCCAGGTGGTGTCGTGACGCGACCAGCTGCCGAGGGTGGCGGGGGTCGATTCTGCAAAGCGTTGTTCAACGCTTGGGGCCTGCTCATTCATTCCGGGTGAAGCTCCACTCGCAAGACTGCAACAGGCTGAGAATGGCGAAATAGACGTTTCGCCCAACTCAACCGAAAAAGGGAGCGCGATTGTGCACGGAAAGGTTGCACTTGCGAAGCCCTTTTCCGAGGAGCGGTTGCACTTGTCTTTACAAGCGGATTGCAACCAGAGGCTGCATGCAGCCTGATCGCCGGCAAGCCGGCTCCCACACCGACCGCGCAGTGCTTGAGCCTTGCGCTATCTCTGTGGGAGCCGGCTTGCCGGCGAAAGGACCGCAAAGCGGCCCCTTGCGGTGTTACTTCTGGACGGCGGCGAAGGCTTCGGCAACCCGTTGCAGGTTGGCCGGGCGCAGGCCGGACATGCATACGCGGCCGCTGTCGATCAGGTACACGCCAAACTCGTCACGCAGGCGGCGCACCTGCTCGACGCTGAAGCCGGTGTAGCTGAACATGCCGCGCTGGCGCAGGAAGAACTGGAAGTCCTGGCCTGGCAGCAGCACGGCCAGGGCATCGACCAGCGCCTGGCGCATGTCGAGGATACGTTTGCGCATCACTTCGACTTCCTCGGCCCACTGGGCATTGAGGGCGGCATCGCTGAGCACGCCAGCAACCAGCTGGGCGCCGAAGTTGGGCGGGCTGGAGTAGTTGCGGCGCACGGTAGCCTTGAGCTGGCCGAGCACGCTCTGGGCAGTGGCGTCATCGTCGCAGACCACCGACAGGCCGCCGACACGCTCGCCGTACAGCGAGAAGATCTTCGAGAACGAGTTGCTGACCAGGCACGGCACGCCGGCGCGGGCCATTTCACGGATGGCGTAGGCGTCTTCCACCAGGCCTTCGGCGAAGCCCTGGTAGGCGATGTCGAGGAACGGGATCAGCTGGCGTGCCTTGACCACTTCAACCACCTGTTGCCACTGGTGCTGTTCCAGGTCGGCGCCGGTGGGGTTGTGGCAGCACGGGTGCAGCAGCACCACGCTGTTGGCCGGCAGGGTCTGCAGGGTGGCCAGCATGCCGTCGAAGTCCACGCCACGGGTGGCCTGGTCGAAGTACGGGTAGGTGTGCACCTTGAAGCCGGCGCCTTCGAAGATGGCGCGGTGGTTGTCCCAGGTTGGGTTGCTGACCCAGACTTCGGACTGCGGGAAGTAGCGCTTGAGGAAGTCGGCACCGACTTTGAGGGCGCCGGAACCGCCCACGGTCTGCACGGTGGCCACGCGCCCGCCGGTCACGGCTGGGTGATCGGCACCGAACAGCAGTGCCTGGATCGCCTGGCGGTAGCTGGCCAGGCCTTCCATCGGCAGGTACAGCGAGGCTTCGTGGTCCTGGCCGGCGATGCGTTTTTCCACCGCATCCACAGCCGCCAGTTGCGGCACCACGCCGGCCTCATCGTAGTACAGGCCGATACTCAGGTTGACCTTGTCGGCGCGCGGGTCGGCCTTGAAGGTTTCCATCAACGAGAGGATCGGGTCGCCGGCATAGGCATCGACATGTTTGAACACAGCGTGCAGCTCCTTGGATCAGGACAGTTCGAAAAGGCAGCCCTGAGCATACCCGGAGTGCGGGCTCAGGAACATCAACTATTGTGCAAGGTTGTCTATGCAACATTGCATGGCTGAGGATTGGCGCTGGATTCTTCGCGGGCATGCCCGCTCCCACAGGTACTGCACAGGTCTCAAGGGCGGTGATACCACTGTGGGAGCGGGCGCGCCCGCGAAGAGGCCGGGTCAGCCAAGCAGCTCTTTCAGGCCTTGCAACTCCTGCTCGGTCACCGCCACCCCCTCCTCCTCGGCCACCTCGCGCTCGCGGTAACGCCGCTCGCCCGGCACGCGCGTCAGCCCTGCCGCCTGCATCTGCTCGACCAGTTCGCGGCTGCGCTGGGCAAACCGCTCGCCCTCGGCCTTGTTCGGGTCGATGACGATGATCAGCTGCCCGGTCCACGGCGTCTTCGCCCCCGGGTGCCCCGACCAGTCGAACTCCCAGGAGAAATGCCCGCCGGTCAGCGCCGCCGCCAGCAACTCGACCATCATCGACAAGGCCGAGCCCTTGTGCCCGCCAAATGGCAGCAAGGCGCCGCCTTCCAGAATCGCCTTGGGGTCGGTGGTCGGCTCGCCATTGGCATCCACCCCCATGCCCTGCGGCAATTGCTGGCCAGCGCGCGCGGCAATCTGCACGTCGCCATGGGCCATGGCGCTGGTGGCCATGTCGAAGACGATCGGGTCATGTTCGGCGCAAGGTGCGGCAAAGGCGATGGGGTTGGTGCCGAACAGCGGCTTGCGCGCGCCGTGCGGCACGACGCAGGTCATGCTGTTGACCACGCTCAGCGCTACCAGGCCTTCGTCGGCGAATGGCTCCACATCCGGCCACAGCGCGGCGAAGTGGTGCGAGTTGTGGATCGCCAGCACGGCGATGCCAGCGTTGCGTGCCTTCGCCACCAGAAGTTCACGGGCCGCCGCCAGCGCCGGCTGGGCGAAGCCGCCTGCGGCATCGACGCGCACATAACCGGGCGCCACGTCGCTGACCTTCGGCGTGGCCTGGCCATCGACCCAGCCGCTGGCCAATGTCGAAACATAGCCAGGCATGCGGAACACCCCATGGCTATGGGCACCATCGCGCTGGGCGCTGGCGCAGTTGTGGGCCAGCACCCGGGCCACGCTTTCGCTGCAGCCATGGCGCTGGAAGATGCTCTGCAACAGGCCCTGCAGCTCGGTAAAAGGCACACGCACGACGGTGCTGGTGGAAGGTGCGGACATCTGAAGCTCCTTGTTGGAATTGGAATGGCTACAGCGTTGCAACGACAAAAACTTTCCTGCATGTGACAGCTATCTGTCAAATGTTGACTTGATGACAGAAAACAGCCATTTTCTTTCGCAAGCCTTACCCCTGGAGCCGCAGCATGAGCCAACTGATCAAGCAACGCCTGGAAAACAGCCTCGAAGGGGCCGCTGCTTCGGGCCGCAAGATCGCCAGCTACATGCTCGCCAACCTGCATGAACTGCCGTTTCAGACCTCGGCCAGCATTGCCGTCAAGCTGGGCGTCAGCGAATCCAGCGTCGGCCGTTTCTGCCGCTCATTGGGTTATGCCCATCTCAAGGCGTTGAAGCAAGACCTGCAGAACGACCTGGGCGATGGCCCGTGGCTGGTGGGCGACCGCCTGCAAGATTACCGCCAGAACCAGGACGCCAGCGACAACGCCGGCAGCCTGGAGCTGGAAATCGCTGCCCTGGTGCGCGTGCACGAGTATCGCCAGAGCAGCGCCTGGCACAGCGTCGCCCAGCGCCTGGCAAGCAAGCAGCGGGTGTTCATCGCCGGCTTCCAGACCGAGCGCGGCATCGCCATGTGCATGAGCCACCTGCTGCAGTACCTGCGCGATGGCGTGCAGCTGGTGGATATGAGTGCCGGGCACTTTGGCGAAGTATTGCTGGGCCGCGCCGAAGACAGCGCCCTGGTGGTGTTCGAAGCCCGCCGTTATTCCCGCCATGCCCTGCTGTTGTGCCAGAAGGCACGCGAGGCTGGCATTGCGGTCACCCTGGTGACCGACCCCTTCTGTGACTGGGCCGATGCCAACGCCGACGAGGTGTTCCGCATTCCCACCGAGTTCAACCTGTTCTGGGAGTCCACCTCGACCATGCTGTCGTGGGTGCACCTGATGGTCAACGAGGTCTGCAAGAAGCTCGGGCCGGATGTTGAAAAACGCTTGGAAGCAACTGCCGCTCTACATAACGAATTCGTCGGCTACACCTCGTGGTCGACGGGAAAACAACAATAGCAAGAGTGCAATGAGGTGCGAGATGAACAAGACCATGGCCTTGGTGGGTGCGTGCGCCCTGCTGCTGTCGGGTGCCGCCAGTGCCGAAACCCTGCGCTTCGCCACCGAGGGCGCCTACCCGCCCTTCAACTATGTCGACGCCAATAACCAGTTGCACGGCTTCGACGTCGACATCACCCACGCCCTGTGCGAGCAGATGAAAGTCGAGTGCACGCTGGTGGCCCAGGACTGGGAAGGCATCATCCCGGCGCTGATGGCACGCAAGTACGACGCAGTGGTCGCGTCGATGATCAACACCGAAGAGCGGCGCAAGAAGATCGCCTTCACCGACCACTACTACCGCACCCCGCTGACCGTTGCCGTGGCCAAGGACAGCAAGATCAGCGACGCCCAGACCAACTTCGACGGCTACACCGTTGGCGCCCAGTCATCGTCCACCCAGGCCATCTACGCCGAAGACGTCTACGCCAAGGCCGGTGCCGACGTGAAACTGTACCCGACCATGGACGAAGCCAACGCCGACCTGGCCGCGGGCCGCCTGGATGGCGTGATTGCCGACAAATTCCCGCTGCATGAGTGGATGACCAAGAACGGCGGGGACTGCTGCAAGATCCTCGGTGACGTGGCCGACACCAAGGCCGATGCCGCCATTGCCGTGCGCAAGGACGACGAAGCCCTGCGCCAGCGCCTGAACACCGCGCTGCAGCAGATCGTCGCCAACGGCACCTACCAGAAGATCGCCAGCAAGTACTTCGCTTTCGATATCTACAACTGACCTTCAAGGCCTCATTGCCTGACCGGACCCTATCGCCGGCAAGCCAGCTCCCACAGGTTGCTCACTGACCTGAAGAACAGCGGTGTACCTGTGGGAGCCGGCTTGCCGGCGATGAGGCCGGTAAGGTCAACACAAGGTGTTCGTCATGCTCGATCAATTGTCCTTGCTGTCCTTCGCCAGTGGAGGCTGGGGCCAGGCGCTGCTGGCCGGCGCGCTGGTCACCGTTTCCCTGGCCCTGGCCTGCCTGCCCATCGGCCTGCCGCTGGGCCTGGTGGTCGCCCTTGCAGCACGCTCGCGCAAGCGCTTGCCGCGCGCATGGGCCACCACCTTCTCCACCGTGTTCCGTGGCCTGCCCGAACTGCTGACGCTGCTGATCATCTATTACGGCTGCCAGATCGCCGCACAGAAGATCCTCGCAGCCATGGGCTACCAGGGTGAGTTCCTGATCAATACCTTCCTCGCCGCGATGATCGCCTTCAGCCTGGTGTTCGCCGCGTTCTCCAGCGAGATCTGGCTGGCAGCCTTCAAGACCCTGCCCAAGGGCCAGCTGGAAGCCTGCTCGGCGCTGGGCCTGAGCAAGCGCACCGGCTTCTTCAAGGTGCTGCTGCCACAACTGACCCGCATCGCCCTGCCCGGCCTGTCCAACAACTGGCTGTCGCTGCTCAAGGACACCTCGCTGGTATCCACCATCTCGCTGGTCGACCTGATGCGCCAGACCAACCTGGCTGTCAGCGTGACCAAGGAGCCGATGTTCTTCTATGGCGTGGCCTGCCTGGGCTACCTGCTGTTCGCCGCCATTTCCGGGCGCGTGTTCGCCTTCATCGAACGGCGCAGCAACCGCCACCTGCAAGGAGCACGCGCATGAGCTTCGAACAACTGCTGGCGCTGGTCCTCGACCCCGACCTGCTGGACCGCTACGGCCCGCGCTTCCTCGATGGCCTGCTGGTAACGGCCAAGCTGGTGGCGATTTCCTTCAGCCTGGGTGCCGTGCTCGGCCTGTTGCTGGCCCTGGCGCGCATGTCGCGCAGCCTGCTGCTGCAGCGCATGGCCGCCGGCTACGTGTACTTCTTCCGCGGCTCGCCGCTGCTGGCCCAGCTGTTCCTGCTGTACTACGGCCTGGGCTCGCTCAAGGGCTTCTGGCAGGACGTAGGCCTGTGGTGGTTCTTCCGCGAGGCGTGGTTCTGCACGCTACTGGCGTTCACCCTGAACACCGCGGCCTACCAGGCCGAAATCTTCCGCGGCAGCCTGATGGCCGTCGCCCCCGGCCAGCATGAGGCGGCGCGGGCGCTGAACCTGAAGCGCTCGACCACCTTCTTCAAGGTGATCCTGCCGCAGTCGCTGCTGGTGGCCATAGGCCCGCTGGGCAACGAATTGATCCTGATGATCAAGGCCAGCGCGATCGCCTCGCTGGTGACCATCTACGACCTGATGGGCGTGACCAAACTGGCCTTCTCGCGCAGTTTCGACTTCCAGATCTACCTGTGGGCCGCCGTGCTCTACCTGCTGATCGTCGAACTGGTGCGGCGCCTGCTGAAACACCTGGAAGCCCGCCTGGGCCGCCACCTGAACTGACCGAAGGATACGTTCCATGCATTGCCAGACCCTTGTCCTCGGCGCCGGCATCGTCGGCGTCAGCACCGCCCTGCACCTGCAGGCCCGCGGGCGCCAGGTGATCCTGATCGACCGCGACGAACCGGGCAGCGGCACCAGCCACGGCAATGCCGGGCTGATCGAGCGCTCCAGCGTGATCCCCTATGCCTTCCCGCGGCAACTGGGCGCGCTGCTGCGCTATGGCCTGAATCGCCAGCCCGATGTGCGCTACAGCCTGCTGCACCTGCCCAAGGCCGCCCCCTGGCTGTGGCGCTACTGGCGCCAGTCGGCCCCCGGGCGCCTGGCCGGGGCCGCCGCCGACATGCTGCCGCTGGTGCAGCGCTGCGTCGAGGAGCACGACGCACTCATTGCTGCCGCCGGCCTGGAAGGGCTGGTGCAGGCCAAAGGCTGGATCGAAGTGTTCCGTGACCCGGCGCTGTTCGAGCAGGCCAAGGCCGACGCCAAGGGCCTGAGCCGCTATGGCCTGCAGTTCGAAATCCTCGAATGCGGGCAGTTGCAGGCCCGCGAGCACCAGCTGGACGCCAGCGTGGTTGGCGGCATCCACTGGCTCGACCCCAAGACCGTGAACAACCCCGGCGCCCTCACCCGCGGCTACGCCACCCTGTTCACGCAGCGCGGCGGGCAGTTCCTGCATGGAGATGCGCGCAGCCTGCGCCAGGTCGACGGCCAATGGCGGGTCGACAGCCGCCGCGGCCCGATCACCGCCAACGAGGTGGTGGCCTGCCTCGGCCCGCAGTCGGCCGACCTGTTCAGCGGCCTGGGCTACCAGATCCCGCTGGCGATCAAGCGTGGCTACCACATGCACTACAGCACCCGTGACGGCGCGCAACTGGAGCATTCCATCTGCGACACCCAGGGCGGCTACGTGCTGGCGCCAATGGCCCGCGGCGTGCGCCTGACCACCGGTATCGAGTTCGACGCCAGCAGCGCGCCGGGCAATCAGATCCAGCTGGGCCGCTGCGAAGCCCTGGCGCGCAAGCTGTTCCCGGCCCTTGGCGAGCGCCTGGACGACACCCCCTGGCTGGGCCGCCGCCCCTGCCTGCCCGACATGCGCCCGGTGATCGGCCCGGCGCCGCGCCACCCGGGGCTGTGGTTCAACTTCGGCCACGCCCACCACGGCCTCACCCTGGGCCCGGTCAGCGGCCGGCTGGTGGCCGAACTGGTCACCGGCGAACGCCCCTTCACCGACCCCGCGCCCTACAGCGCGACTCGTTTCGACTGAACCCCTGCGGGAGAACAACAAGATGACCGCACCACTGAGCCTTGCCACCCTTGCACCCGAACCCGACCCACGCCCGGTGCTGATCCGCATCGAAGGCCTGAACAAGCACTACGGCGCGTTCCACGTGCTGCGCGACATCGACCTGCAGGTGCGCGAAGGCGAACGCATCGTGCTGTGCGGGCCGTCCGGCTCGGGCAAATCGACCCTGATCCGCTGCATCAACCGCCTGGAAGTGGCCCAGCAGGGCAGCATCAAGGTGGATGGCATCGACCTGGCGGCCACCACCCGCGAAGCGGCGCAGGTGCGCAGCGACATCGGCATGGTGTTCCAGCACTTCAACCTGTTCCCGCACATGAGCGTGCTCGACAACTGCCTGCTGGCCCCCACCAGCGTGCGCGGGTTGTCGCGCAAGGACGCCGAGGAGCGGGCGCGCATGTACCTGAGCAAGGTCGGCATCGAAAGCCAGGCGCACAAGTACCCCAGCCAGCTGTCCGGCGGCCAGCAGCAGCGCGTGGCGATTGCCCGGGCGCTGTGCATGAAGCCGCGGATCATGCTATTCGACGAGCCCACCTCGGCGCTGGACCCGGAGATGGTCGCCGAGGTGCTGGATGTGCTGGTGCAGCTGGCTGGCACTGGCATGACCATGCTTTGCGTCACCCATGAAATGGGCTTTGCCCGCCAGGTGGCCGAGCGGGTGCTGTTCCTCGAGGGTGGGCAGATCATCGAAGACAGCCCGCCGCAGGTGTTCTTCAACCAGCCGCGTACCGAGCGGGCCAAGGGGTTCCTGGCGCAGATACTGCACTGACACCTGTTCCGGCCTTTTCGCGGGCTCGCCCGCTCCCACAGGATCACCTCGGCCTTCGGGACCTGTGATCAACCTGTGGGAGCGGGCATGCCCGCGAAGAGGCCGGAACAGGCGACACCTTCATTGCACCGCTGCAAAGACCCAACTGCATCGTTAAATATTATTGACCTTAACCCCCGCCAAACCCACGCCACCACAGGCCCGCATCGGTTTCAGCCCCCAAAAACCGGCGCATTACCTGCCATCAAGCCCTTCTCCGTCGTTTGACATATCGAACGGCTCTGGCAAGCTATCTACAAGCCCCGACCGGAATCGTCGCCTCCGACGAGCCGGCAGTGCTCGGGGCTACAGGTTGCACCCATGGCCCCGCGCCGTGCACCTGCACAACAACGACAGGCCGAACCTGTCCCAAGGTGACATATGTCCAACAGCAACATTGGCAACAAGCAACCCTCCCTGCGCAAACCCGTCGTCCTGATGACCATGGGCAGCCAAGAGCGCAAAGGCCATGACTACCAGGTCATGACCCACAAATACATCACCCCGCTGGTCGAGTTTTCCGATTGCGTCCCGGTGCTGGTGCCCACCTGCTGCGGCATCGAAGACCTCGAGACCTATCTGGACATGGCCGACGGCGTGTACCTGACCGGCGCCGGCAGCAACATCGACCCGGCCCTGTACGGCCAGGAAAACGAGACCCCCGGCAAAGGCCAAGACCAGAACCGCGACCTGTTCGACATCCCGCTGGTCAAGGCCGCGATCAAGCGTGGCCTGCCGATCTTCGGCATCTGCCGTGGCATGCAGGAAATCAACGTGGCCCTGGGTGGCGACATCTACCAGAAGGTGTACGCCGAGCCTGGCTTCAACGACCACCGGGAAAACCCGGAAGACCCGGTCGAGGTGCAATACGCCCAGGTGCACGGCGTGAAGATCAAGCCGGACAGCTGGCTGCGCGACACCCTGGGTACCGACGAGATTCGCGTCAACTCGCTGCATGGCCAAGGCCTGCACAAGCTCGGCGCCGGCATCGAGGCCATCGCCCACGCCGAAGACGGCCTGGTCGAGGCGATCCATGCCCCAAGCATCTCGCCGTTCCTGTTCGCCGTGCAGTGGCACCCGGAGTGGCAAGCGGCGAAGAACCCGGATTCGATCAAGATCTTCCAGGCTTTCGGCGACGCTTGCCGGGCCCAGGTACGCAAGGCGCAGATCAAGCGCCAGCACGCTGCCTGACCCCAGTTTCCTCTGCTTTGATCGCGGGGCGGCGCAAGGCCGCCCCCGTTTTCCCCGGTCACCCTCTGCTGGTCCCAGAACACTTCCCGTGGAAACGGGCGGCGGGCTTGTGCCTGTCTCCGCGATCGTTTTTTCCTGCCCCTTCAGAGATACGATGACTGATCGCGGCTAGTCTGCCATCTGTGTCTTATACATCTCTTGTTGTCGCCTGTGCCGGCCTCTTCGCGGGCGCGCCCGCTCCTACAAGCGCGCCGCGGTCCCTGTGGGAGCGGGCATGCCCGCGAAGAGGCCGGCACAGGCAATACCATTCCTTCCGCCCCTCCGCAAAAAAATCTCCCAAAGGGACTAGTCATCATACTAGTTGTACGATAACTTACCTCCAACGCAAAACAACACCCTTCACCCAAGCGCCACAGGATGCCAACAACAATGACTCCACAAGAACTCAAATCCATCCTCTCCCACGGCCTGCTGTCTTTCCCGGTCACCGACTTCAACGCCCAGGGCGACTTCAACCCGGCTGGCTACGTCAAGCGCCTGGAATGGCTGGCCCCGTATGGCGCCAGCGCCCTGTTCGCCGCCGGCGGCACCGGTGAGTTCTTCTCCCTGGCTGCCAGCGAATACAGCCAGGTGATCAAGACCGCCGTCGACACCTGCGCCACATCGGTCCCAATCCTCGCCGGCGTCGGAGGCTCCACCCGCCAGGCCATCGAATACGCGCAAGAAGCCGAGCGCCTGGGTGCCAAGGGCCTGCTGCTGCTGCCGCACTACCTGACCGAAGCCAGCCAGGAAGGCGTCGCCGCCCACGTCGAAGCAGTGTGCAAATCGGTAAACATCGGCGTAGTCGTCTACAACCGCAACGTCTGCCGCCTGAACGCCGACCTGCTGGAAAAACTGGCCGAGCGCTGCCCGAACCTGATCGGCTACAAGGACGGCCTGGGTGACATCGAGCTGATGGTGTCGATCCGTCGCCGCCTGGGCGACCGCTTCAGCTACCTGGGCGGCCTGCCGACCGCCGAGGTGTATGCTGCTGCCTACAAGGCCCTGGGCGTGCCGGTGTACTCCTCCGCCGTGTTCAACTTCGTGCCGAAGACCGCCATGGACTTCTACAACGCCATCGCCCGTGACGACCACGCCACCGTGGCCAAGCTGATCGACGACTTCTTCCTGCCGTACCTGGACATCCGCAACCGCAAGGCCGGCTACGCCGTGAGCATCGTCAAGGCCGGCGCCAGGATCGCCGGTTACGACGCCGGCCCTGTGCGTACTCCGCTTACCGACCTCACCGCCGACGAGTACGAAAAACTCGCCGCGCTGATGGACAAGATGGGCCCGCAATAAGCGCCGCCCGCGGCCTGCCAGATGCCGCGCCCGGAGTGGGCCAGCCCCACTCCGGTTACAATTCGTGAGCCCGCACAAAAATAACTAGTGGGAGTACTACCAGCATGCAAGCGACGAAGAAGACGCATGTGCGCTACCTGATCCTGTTCATGCTGTTCCTGGTGACCACGATCAACTACGCTGACCGCGCCACCATTGCAATCGCGGGCTCCAGCCTGCAGAAAGACCTCGGCATCGATGCCGTGACCCTCGGCTACATCTTCTCCGCCTTCGGATGGGCATACGTGGCTGGCCAGATTCCTGGTGGCTGGCTGCTCGACCGCTTCGGTTCCAAGAACGTCTACGCCTTCAGCATCTTCACCTGGTCGCTGTTCACCCTGCTGCAGGGCTTTGTCGGTGGCCTGCCGGTGGCCTGGGCGGTGGTGACGCTGTTCACCCTGCGCTTTCTGGTCGGTTTTGCCGAAGCCCCGTCGTTCCCGGGCAATGCACGCATCGTCGCGGCCTGGTTCCCGACCCAGGAACGCGGCACCGCCTCGGCCATCTTCAACTCGGCGCAGTACTTCGCCACCGCACTGTTCGCACCGATCATGGGCTGGATCGTGTTCAGCTTCGGCTGGGAGCACGTGTTCGTGGTCATGGGCGCACTGGGCATCGTGTTCTCCATGGTGTGGCTGAAGACCATCTACAACCCGCGCCAACACCCACGCATCAGCCCGGGTGAACTCGAGCACATCGAGCAGAACGGCGGCCTGGTGGACATGGACCAGAAGCGCGGCAACGACGGCCCTAAATGGGGCTACATCAAGCAGCTGCTGACCAGCCGCATGCTGCTGGGCGTGTACCTGGGCCAATACTGCATCAACGCCATCACCTACTTCTTCCTCACCTGGTTCCCGGTGTACCTGGTGCAGGAGCGCGGCATGACCATCCTCAAGGCCGGCTTCATCGCCTCGCTGCCGGCGGTCTGCGGCTTCATCGGTGGTGTGCTGGGCGGGGTGATCTCCGACTGGCTGCTGCGCCGCGGCAACTCGCTGACCTTCTCGCGCAAGCTGCCGATCGTCTGCGGCCTGCTGCTGTCGACCACCATGGTGTTCTGCAACTACGTCGACGCCGAGTGGATGGTGGTCGGTTTCATGACCCTGGCGTTCTTCGGCAAAGGCATCGGCGCGCTGGGCTGGGCGGTGGTCGCCGACACCTCGCCGAAACAGATCGCCGGGCTGTCGGGCGGGCTGTTCAACACCTTCGGCAACATCGCCTCGATCACCACGCCGATCGTGATCGGCTACATCATCAGCGCCACTGGCTCGTTCAAGTGGGCCCTGGTGTATGTCGGCGCCAACGCCCTGGTGGCGGTGTTCAGCTACCTGGTGATCGTCGGCCCGATCAAGCGCATCGAGCTGCGTGAAAGCCCAAAGCCTGACGCCGAGCCAGCGGCCGGCAGCGAACTGGCCGGCTCGCGCCACTGAGTGAACACGCCCGCGTCGGCCACCCCGCCGCGGGCGGATGTACAAAAGCCTGAGAACCTGACAAGTAGGGCCCGAACATGCAGTTGATCGAACATTCCGACTCGCCCCGCTACGTCCGCCTGCACGACGACGACAATGTCGTGGTGGTGGTCAATGATGGCGGCCTGGGCGAAGGCGCCCGCTTCGCCGACGGCCTGACCCTGGTCGAGGGCGTGCCACAGAGCCACAAGGTAGCCACCGTGGCCATCGCCAAGGGCGAGCCGGTGCGCCGCTACGGGCAGATCATCGGCTACGCGCTGGAAGACCTGCGCCAGGGCAGCTGGGTGCAGGAGAGCCAGCTGGCCATGCCGGCCGCGCCGGAGCTGGACAGCCTGCCACGCTGCGACGCCGTCCCGCAGCCGCTGCCGCCGCTCGAAGGCTTCACCTTCGAAGGCTACCGCAACGCCGACGGCACCGTCGGCACCCGCAACATCCTCGGCATCACCACCACCGTGCAGTGCGTGGCCGGCGTGCTGGAGCATGCGGTCAAGCGCATTCGCAGCGAGTTGCTGCCCAAGTACCCCAATGTCGATGACGTGATGGCCATCACCCACAGCTATGGCTGCGGCGTGGCGATCAACGCGCGCGATGCCTACATCCCGATCCGCACGGTGCGCAACCTGGCGCGCAACCCCAACCTGGGCGGCGAGGCCCTGGTCATCAGCCTGGGCTGCGAAAAGCTGCAGGCCGGCCAGGTGATGCACGACAACGACCCGTCGGTGGACCTCAGCGACCCGTGGCTGTACCGCCTGCAGGACGCCAGCCTGGGCTTTGTGGAAATGATCGAACAGATCATGCAACTGGCCGAGACCCGCCTGAAGAAACTCGACCAGCGCCGTCGCGAAAGCGTGCCGGCCAGCGAACTGATCCTGGGCATGCAGTGCGGGGGCAGCGATGCCTTCTCGGGCATCACCGCCAACCCGGCGCTGGGCTACGCTGCCGACCTGCTGGTACGCGCCGGCGCCACCGTGCTGTTCTCGGAAGTGACCGAAGTGCGCGACGCCATCTACATGCTCACCTCGCGGGCGGAAAGCCAGGAGGTCGCAGACGCCCTGGTGCGCGAAATGGACTGGTACGACCGCTACCTGCAGCAAGGCGCCGCCGACCGCAGCGCCAACACCACGCCGGGCAACAAGAAAGGTGGCTTGTCGAATATCGTCGAGAAGTCCCTGGGGTCGATCGTCAAGTCCGGTAGCGGCGCCATCCAGGGCGTGCTCGGCCCGGGCGAGCGGGTCAACCGCAAAGGCCTGATCTTCTGCGCCACCCCGGCCAGCGACTTTGTCTGCGGCACCCTGCAACTGGCTGCCGGCATGAACCTGCATGTGTTCACCACCGGCCGCGGCACCCCGTACGGCCTGGCCATGGCGCCAGTGGTAAAGGTATGCACCCGCAGCGAGCTGGCCCAGCGCTGGCCCGACCTGATCGACATCGACGCCGGGCGCATCGCCAGCGGCCGCTCGACCATCGAGGAGCTGGGCTGGGAGCTGTTCCACTACTACCTGGACGTGGCCAGCGGCCGCAAGCAGACCTGGGCCGAACAGCATCGCCTGCACAACGACATCACCCTGTTCAACCCGGCACCGATTACCTGATGACCCGGCTTCTCGACAGTGTCGCGATCCCTGTGGGAGCGGGCGCGCCCGCGAACACCGGCGCAGCCGGTGCCATACACCGGGTTGCCTGCTTCGCGGGCTCGCCCGCTCCCACAGGTCATGCGACAACCTGCCAGATTTTCTCTCAACCTACAGGAGCACCCCATGCCTGAAATCCTCGGCCACAACTTCATCGCCGGCCAGCGCAGCGCCGCTGGCCAGCAGCGCCTGCAGAGCCTGGACGCCAGCACCGGCGAGGCCCTGCCCTACAGCTTCGCCCAGGCCACCGAAAGCGAAGTGGACCAGGCCGCCAAGGCCGCCGCCGCCGCCTTCGCCGAATTCCGCCAGCTGGCCCCGGCACGGCGCGCCGAATTCCTCGACGCCATCGCCGCCGAGCTGGACGAACTGGACGACACCTTCGTCGCCATCGTCTGCCGTGAAACCGCCCTGCCCCCCGCCCGTATCCAGGGCGAGCGCGGCCGCACCAGCGGCCAGATGCGCCTGTTCGCCCAGGTGCTGCGCCGTGGTGACTTCCTCGGTGCGCGCATCGACCTGGCCCTGCCCGAGCGCCAGCCCCTGCCACGCGTGGACCTGCGCCAGATGCGCATCGGCGTCGGCCCGGTCGCCGTGTTCGGCGCCAGCAACTTCCCGCTGGCCTTCTCCACCGCCGGTGGCGATACCGCTGCGGCCCTGGCCGCCGGTTGCCCGGTGGTGTTCAAGGCCCACAGCGGCCACATGGCCACCGCCGACCTGGTCGGCTGCGCCATCCAGCGCGCCGCCGAGCGCACCGGCATGCCCAAGGGCGTGTTCAACATGGTGTTCGGTGGCGGCGTCGGCGAGTGGCTGGTCAAGCACCCGGCCATCCAGGCCGTCGGCTTCACCGGCTCGCTGAAAGGCGGTGACGCCCTATGCCGCATGGCCGCCGAGCGCCCGCAGCCGATCCCGGTGTTCGCCGAGATGTCCAGCATCAACCCGGTCATCATCCTGCCGGGCGCCCTGGCCAAGCGTGGCGAAGCCATCGCCCGAGAACTGGCCGGTTCGGTGTGCCTGGGCGCAGGCCAGTTCTGCACCAACCCGGGCCTGGTGATCGGCCTGCAGTCGCCGCAGTACAGCCAACTGCTGGCCGAGCTTGGTCAGCACCTGAGCCAGCAGGCCGGCCAGACCATGCTCAACGCCGGTGGCCTGCGCAGCTACGTCGGTGGCCTGGAGCACCTGCACGCCCATGCCGGTATCGAGCACCTGGCCGGCCAGGCGCAGGCAGGCAGCCAGGCGCGCGCCCAGCTGTTCAAGGCCGATGCCCGCCTGCTGGTGGAATCTGACCCGCTGCTGCAGGAAGAAGTGTTCGGCCCGACCACTGTTGCCGTGGAAGTGCAGGACAGCGACCAGTTGCGCGCCGCCCTGCTCGGCCTGCGCGGCCAGCTGACCGCGACCCTGATTGGCGAGCCGGAAGACCTGCAGGCCTTCGCCTGGCTGGTGCCGCTGCTGGAAGAGAAAGTCGGGCGGATCCTGGTCAACGGCTACCCGACCGGTGTCGAGGTATGTGATGCGATGGTGCACGGCGGGCCTTACCCGGCCACGTCGGATGCGCGCGGCACGTCGGTCGGCACCCTGGCCATCGACCGCTTCCTGCGCCCGGTGTGCTACCAGAACTACCCGCAGGCGCTGTTGCCGGAGGCACTGCGCGACGGCAACCCGCTGGGGCTGCGCCGGCTGGTGAATGGCCAGTGGAGTGAGGGCGCGATCTGATCGCCCCTTGAAACCAGAAAGCCCCGCGCATGGCGGGGCTTTTCTTTTGGCTGTACCGGCCTCTTCGCGGGCGCGCCCGCTCCCACAAGTATCGCTGTACCCTCAAGATAAGGTAATCCCTGTGGGAGCGGGCGCGCCCGCGAAGAGGCCGGCACAAGCGACGAACGCCTCAGGCCCCCTGCGCCTCGGCCTCTGCATGCGCCTGGCGCAAGCGCTCGCGGCTGTTGCTCAGGTGCATGCGCATGGCCATCTTCGCCCCTTCGCTATCACGCCGGGCGATGGCTTCGTAGATCGCCTCGTGCTCGTGCATCAGCCGGCTCATGTAGTGCGCCTGGTCATCGTGGGCCAGCCGCGCCGAATTCAACCGGGTACGCGGGATGATACTGGTGCCCAGGTGGTTGATGATGTCGGCGAAGTAGTGGTTGCCGCTGGCCTGGGCAATGCGCAGGTGGAACTGGAAATCCGCCGACACCGCATCCGTGGCGTGGGCAGCCCCTTCGTTGAGTTCGTCCAGCGCCGCACGCATGCCGGTCAGCTCTTCGTCGCTGCGCCGCTGCGCCGCCAGGCCCGCCGATTCGATCTCCAGGGCAATGCGCAACTCCAGCACCGCCAATACTTCGCGCAGGGTGACCACGGTCGCCGGGTCGATACGGAAACCACCCGTGGCTGGCGCGTCCAGCACGAAGGTGCCAATGCCGTGGCGGGTCTCGACCTGCCCGGCGGCCTGCAGCCGCGAGATCGCTTCACGCACCACTGTGCGGCTGACACCCTCTTCGGCCATGATCTGCGATTCGGTCGGCAACTTGTCGCCGCGCTTGAGCTGGCCGCTGCGAATGCGCTCGGTCAGCACCGTGACCAGTTCCTGGGCCAGACTGCGCGGCTTGCGCCGGGTCTTTGCCTGTACCTGCTGCTCTGTCATTGCCCTGTATTTCACCTTGAAAGACAGCGCTCATCATAGCGCAAGCAGTTGTACGATCACATACACGCAGTGCGGTATTTATTCGCTGGTTTGCACGCCACCAGTCGATTGCGAGCGACCATGGTCTGACGGCAAATTGCTGGCCCCCAGCGCCTGCTTGTGAAGGCAAACTTCGTTTTCCTTCAGATGCTTAGGACAGCAACATGCGAGTACTTCTAGCAACGATGGCCGGCTGCCTGCTGGCCACGCTCGCTTTCGGCGCCCAGGCACGGGCGCTGAGCCAGAACGATCGCCACACTTGCGGCTGGGGCGCGCAGATAGCCGCCGAGGCGCAGCAGGCCAAGCTTTCCGGGGTAACCCTGTATGCCACGCGCAAGAAGCTGCAGGCGCGCAAATTCCCCAAACCGTGGATGCGCATGACCGCCTTCGGCATTACCGAACAAACCTACAACAGCCGCTCGCGGCTCAAGCCTGCAGCGATCAAGCAGACCTATTACGAGCAGTGCGTGCAGCATGCTGTAGCAAGACGATAACGATTGCCCAGCCCTTTTCTCGTAGAGAACTGAATTCGCAAGCGGCCCGCGTACCCTGTGGGAGCATTATGCTGTGCGTCTCGCGTGCTCGTACTGCCCGCTTGGTGCTCGACTTGTAACAACCGCCCGGCTGATGCTGCCTGTACTGGCCTCATCGCCGGCAA
>NZ_DKHD01000045.1:112227-265260 GCF_002453565.1 Pseudomonas sp. UBA6753
CTCCCACAGGGTCCCTGCTAATTCAATTAGTTATGTGCAATTCTATAGCCGCCATGGTGCGCCGGCCTCGAAGCGTGCTTCCAGCCACGCCTTGAAAGCCACCAGGGCGGCAGTGTTGAGGCGCGCGGTCGGCCTTACCAGGTAAATGCCCGCCGCCACATCCAGTTGCCATTGCGGCAGCACCCGCACCAAGCGCCCGGCGGCGAGGTCCTCGCCCATCAGCCAGTCCCCTCCCGCCAGGATGCCAACGCCACGCCGCGCCGCCTCCAGCAGGGCTTCGTTGTCGTTGCTGCGCAGGTTGCCGGCAACCTTGACACTCACCTGTCGCCCACCACTCATCAGCCGCCATTCAGGAAAGCTTCGCAAGCCACTGAAACCCAAGCAATTGTGCCCAGCAAGATCCTCCGGTTGCCCAGGTGCGCCATGCTGGGCCAGGTACTCGGGCGACGCACACAGGATGCGCAGGTGATCACAAAGCTTCCTGGCCACCAGGCGGTTGTCAGCCAGCTCGCCAATGCGGATGGCGGCGTCGAAACCCTCGCCGATCAGGTCGACGAAACGATCGGCATACTCGGCCTCCACCATCACCTGCGGGTAGGCCAGCACGAAATCGGCCAGCATCCCGCTCAACCAGCGCCGGCCCATGGCTGCCGGCAATGCCAGGCGCAGGCGCCCACGCACTGTCGCCGCCCCTTCGGCCGCTTCCTGTTCGGCTTCGGCGATCAGCCGGTTGGCCTCGCGCACCTTGGCCACCAGCCGCTCGCCTTCATCGGTAAAGCGCAGTTGCCGCGTGCTGCGCTCCACCAGGCGAATGCCCAGGCGCACCTCCAGTGCACTCAGGCGCTTCGACAGCACCGTGGGGTGGCGCTCCAGCTGCCGCCCGGCAGCGGCAAACGAGCCCTGCTCGTGCAGCGCCAGCAAGGTGGCAAGTTCATCGGCGCGGCGGCTGTCGAAGGCATCCATGGCAAGGCTCGGCACAAGGCAGTAGAGGTGGTAGTCGGCTATCAGGCAGTAAGGACCAGCGCGCCCTCCGACTGCCCTTGCTCCAGGTCCCCGTGGGCCCGGGCCGCGTCGGCCAGCGGGTAGGCACGCCAGACCCGAGGCTGGATGATACCCTCGGCGACCGCCGCCAGCACATCGACGGCGCGCTGCTGATACTCTTCGACCGTGCGGGTGTGTGCTGCCAGCGAGGGCCGGGTCAGGTACAGCGAGCCCTTGGCGTTGAGCGTGGCAACCTCGATGGCCGCCGGCGCGCCGGAGGTGCCGCCAAACGACACCAGCAAGCCACGCACCCGCAGGCTGTCCAACGAGGCTTGCAGCGATACCTTGCCGACACAGTCATAGGCCACGTCCACGCCCTGGCCCTGGGTCAGCTCGCGGACCTGGCCGGCCAAGGTTGCCGCGTCGAACACCAGCACATGGTGGCAACCCGCTGCCTGCGCCCTTGCCACACTCTGCGGGCGTGATACCACGCCGATCACCGTCGCCCCCAGGTGCCGCGCCCAGGGCGCCATCAGCTGGCCCAAGGCACCGGCGGCACCGTACAACAACATTTGGCTACCCGGGCCCACGGCATAGGTGGTCTTCAGCAGGTACTGCGCCGTGATGCCCTTGAACAGCACGGCGGCAGCGGCCTGGTCATCCAGCTGCGGCGGCAGCTTGACCAGGCGCTCGGCCGGGTACAGGCGGCCGCTGGCATAACCGCCAACCGGGCCCATGGCATAGGCGACCCGGTCGCCAACCTGCACGTCATGTACCCCTTCGCCGACGGCAGCAACCCGCCCAGCCCCTTCCAGCCCCAGCCCGGAAGGCAAGTCCAGTGGGGCACCGCCCCTGCGCTGCAACAGGTCGAGCGGGTTGACACCCATGGCCGTCTGTTCCAGCCAGACCTGGCCGGGCCCTGGGGCTTGTGCTTGCAAGTGTTCAAGCTGCATGACATCGGCGGTGCCGGTGCTGTTGAGAACGATGCGGGTAGCCATGATCGAATCCTGTTGGATGGGTGTTCGAGTCAGGCTAATCAGGCGGGGAAAGTTGAACAATCAGGCGGGATGCAGATGATTTCTGCACCCCTTGCAGCAATTCGCTCAGTGCCTCAGCACCCGGTCAGCGCTACAGGCCTACGGCCTGTCCCGGCCTCTTCGCAGCACAAGGCTGCTCCTACAGAACCTCACTAAACCAATACGTCATGTGTCGTTCTATAAAAGCGGTCTTGGGCATTTGTTAAGCTGATGAAAACTGCCAGACACAACCAAGACCATTCGCACCATGGATGAACTACGCAAGATCGACCTCAACCTGCTGCTCGCCCTGCACGCCCTGCTGAGCGAAAAGCACGTGACCCGCGCCGCCCTGCGCCTGCACCGCAGCCAACCGGCGGTAAGCCATGCCCTGGCGCAGTTGCGCAAGCACTTCGACGACCCCTTGCTGGTGCGCCAGAACGGCCGCATGGCCTTGACCGCCCGCGCCCAATCGCTGGCCAAACCACTGCACGACGCCCTGGGCAACCTCAACGGCCTGCTGGCCGCCCCACAGTTCGAACCGGCCAAGGCCCAGCGTCGCTTCAGGCTCTCGCTGTCCGACTATTCCTCGCGGATCATCCTGCCACCCCTGCTGCGCCACCTGCGCCAGGTCGCGCCCGGGGTGGACCTGGCCATCAGCCAGGCCAGCCGCGAAACCATGCTGGCCCAGTTGCTCGATGGTGAACTGGACCTGGCCCTGGGCATCTTCCCGGACCTGCCCCAGGCCATTACTGCGCAGCCGCTGTTCACCGACAGCTTCATCAGCGTTGCCGACCGCCAGGTGCTGCCGGCCAGCGGCGGCCTGGCCCTGGCCGACTGGCTGGCCCGTCCGCATGTGCTGATGGCCATGCACCCGGATGCCTTCGATGAAATCGAACGCGCCCTGGCCGCGCAAGGCCTGCGTCGGCGGATTGCCCTGGCCTTGCCGCACTGGAGTGCGGCGGTCGAGGTGCTGGCCGGCACCGACCTGATCCTGACCGTGGCCAGCCGCGCGGTGGGCTCGCTGCACCAGCACAGGACATTGCGCCAGTTCGAGCCGCCACTGGCGATTCCTTCGTTCGATTACCAGCAAGCCTGGCACAGTCGCAAGGACGACGACCCCGGGCATCGCTGGCTGCGGGAAACCGTGTGGTCGTGCAGCCAGCCGGGGCGCTGATCAGCCTTCCGGCTGTTTCACCACAGTAGTGGCACTGGCCGGCGTGCCTGCTGCCCAGGTGCCCTGCACCAGCAGCACGCCGCAGAGGATCAGCACCACACCCGCCAACCTGGCCAGGTTGAGCGGCTTGCCCCCCAACCCCATCACCCCGAAGTGGTCTGCGACCACCGCCGTGATGATCTGCCCCGCCACCACCAGCACCAGGAAACCCGCTGCGCCCAGCCTGGGGGTGAGCGCCGCGGCACCGGCCACGTACAACGCCCCGAGCACACCGCCAACCCACAGCCACCAGGGCCCCTGCAAGGCCTTGCCCATGTCCGGCGCCGGCACCCTGAGGATCAGCAGCGCGGCGATCACTACCAGCGAACTTACCGTCAATGACGTGAACGCACCCCACAACCAGTGCCCCAGCGCCCGGCCGACGGCGGCATTACCCGCAGCCTGGAACGGCAGCACGGCACCGGCAAGCAACGCCAGGGCAAAGGGAAGCACCAGAAGGCACAAGGTCTTGCTGAACATGGCTGTCCTCATTCGTGACAGATGTTCAGGCGATGATCGGAAAATTCCCTTTATCCATGGAAATCGAAAGTGTGCACGCATGCTATTCGCCGCATGGATACCAGCCAATTGGGCTAGGATGCTGCGCAGCCTCGGCCCGAGGCCTGAGCCGGCGGGTTCACGGCTTAGACCAGACCAAACCGTATGTGATGGAGCACATTCGATGACAGATGAACGTACAACCCTGATCGACCATGGGCAGTTGCCCACCCGCAACCTGGCCGAGTGCCTGGCAGTGGATCAAAGGACCTTGGTCAGTGCACTGGCAGGCCAGTTGCCCGACACGCTGATCGAACAACTGGCTACCTGCGCCGAAGAAACATGCTCGCAGGGCCTGTCAAAAAAAATCACGGGGATCGGCCTTGCCCTTGGGCAGTGGCTGGAACCCGCACCTGCGCCCCAGCGCCAGCAGGTGATGGAGCAGTGCAGCGCACACAGCTCCGATACGGTGCGCAGCTGGGCGGCCTTCGCCCAGGCGCACCTGTCGCGCACGCTCGATCTCGAAGCCGCATTGCTGGCCCAGCTGCGTTT
Organism: Pseudomonas sp. UBA6753; assembly: GCF_002453565.1. Classification (NCBI taxonomy): domain Bacteria; kingdom Pseudomonadati; phylum Pseudomonadota; class Gammaproteobacteria; order Pseudomonadales; family Pseudomonadaceae; genus Pseudomonas; species Pseudomonas sp. UBA6753. Next base: position 116,491 of record NZ_DKHD01000045.1, read on the forward strand.
TGCTCGCGATGAACATTTTGGTGTGCGCGAATGGGCCTGGATAGCCCTGCGCCCGCGCCTGGCTCAAGCGCTGGATGATGCCCTGGCCCTGCTTGCCCGGCATGCCGGCGACAGCAACCCACTGGTACGACGCTTCTGTATCGAGGTGCTGCGCCCACGTGGCGTCTGGTGCGAGCACATCGCCGCACTCAAGCAAGCGCCCGAAGTGGCCGAGCCACTATTGGTGCCGCGCCTGGCCGAAGCAAACAAGTATGCCCAGGACTCGGTTGCCAATTGGCTCAACGATGCCAGCAAGACTCGGCCCGATTGGGTGATGCAGCTGTTCGAACGACATCCGCCGTCATGCAAGGCATCACGGCGGATCCATGCGCGGGCAACCCGTAGCCTGCCCCAATGAATGGTCAGCGCGAGGTTTCGACGCGCAGCACTTCGGTGTAGATCGCGTCGACCGTCTGGCCGACCTTGAGGTTCTTCATGCGTGCCTGCAGGTCAGGGTTCTCGACCTTGACCACCTGCAGCTTGCCCTCCGGCGGCAACAGGCTCACCTCATGCGTCTTGAGGTCGATCTTCTTGATCTGCGAGGTCACCTTGACCTGACGGAACGCCTCGCCGCCCGGGTTGGGGTTGTCCGCCGTGGCGCGAATGGTACCGGACTCTTCAGTCGCCTTCGGTGCACCGCCCACTTCGGGATTGAGCACATAGGCCACAGCACGGGTCACGTAGATGTCGACCTGGTCCCCCACTTTGAGGTTGGGCAGCGCCTTGGCCTTTTCCGTGAGCTGGAAGGTCACATCCTTTCTGTCGTCGGGGCCTTTCACCGTGACCTGGCGGCTGGCCAGGTCGATGGCCGTGACCTGCGTGGTGACGTGGCTTTCCAGCGCCTCGCTACCAATGGGAATACCGGCAGCCTGCACCGTGAAGCTGGCGGCGGACGCCAGGGTGACAAGGGCAACAGCACGAGCGAGAGAACGAATCGGATTCATAGGCCTGCTTCCATGTGATCAAGACCGGATGGGGGCGTGAAATGCTCACGCGACAACAAGCATAGCCCTTGCCTGGCACATTGCCGGCCCTCCCCCTTGCGACGCGTTTTGTCGTTTTTTGCCACGAGCGCCCTTGCAACAGCAAATGCGAACTCTTTACACTTGCTTTACATTTACAAATCATTACTATTCGTGACCTCCAAATACAACAAAGAGTCACCTGTAATGGCAAAAAAGTCTGTTGCCCCGGCATCCATTTCCATGCTGGGCCTGCTGGTTGTGCCTGCTGTTCACGCGGCTGTCCAACCTGAATCGCAGGGTTCCCTCGCCTTGCCCGCCACTGCCGTCACCAGCGCCTACGAGCAGCAAAGCTACAAGGCCAGCGAAAGCCGCAGCGCCATGAAGATCGACGCCCCGCTGCGCGATATCCCGCAAACCGTCAACGTCGTGCCCGAAAGCGTGATCAAGGACCAGGGTGCGCAGTCCATGGAAGATGTGCTGAAGAACGTGCCCGGCGTCGGCCTGTCCAACGGCGACGGCCAGCGTGACCAGGTGACCATTCGTGGCTTCAGCGCCATTGGCGACATGTACATCGACGGCGTGCGCGACGACGCCCTGTACTTCCGTGACCTGTCCAACATCGAGCGGGTCGAGGTGATCAAGGGCCCTGCCGCCGTGCTGTATGGCCGTGGCTCTTCGGGCGGCCTGATCAACAGCATCAGCAAGAAGCCGAGCTTCACGCCCAAGCGCGAAGTCGGCATGAGCTTCGACAGCGAAGGCAAGCGCCGCACCCAGTTCGACACCGGCTGGGCCGACCCGCAAAGCAACCAGGCCTACCGCGTGACCGGCGCCTTCGAAGACAGCGACACCTTCCGCGACGATGGCTACATCGACCGCAAGGCCATCGCGCCGTCGGCCTACTTCCGCCTATCCGACGACCTGGAACTGAACCTGGGCGCCACCTATCTGTACGACAAGCGCCTGATCGACTTCGGCATCCCGGCGCTGGGCAACCGCCCGGTAGATGTGGACCGCGACAAACGCTTCGGCTCCGGCGATGCCGACCAGGACTACGCCCGCAGCGAGGTGTTCTCGCTGACTGCCAGCCTGGACTACCGCATCAACGACGACTTCACCCTGACCAACACCAGCCGGTACTACCGCTACGACCTGGACCGCAACAACACCTTGGCCGACAGCAGCCCGACGCGCTTCGTCACCGCGCCTGACGGCGAACTGCTGGTCAAGCTCAACCGTGGCAACGTCGCCCGCGACGAGTACGGCATGTTCAACCAGACCGAACTCAAGCAGCAGGCGCAGCTTGCCGGCATGCAGCACAACCTGCTGTATGGCGTGGAAGTGGGCTTCCAGGACAAGCACCAGCGGGTGCTGAGCCAGAACAACGTGGCCCAGGTGCCGGTGTATCGCGACGCCCTGGTGCCGGTGCCGGAGCACGCCGCCAACCTGTCGTCCAAGGGCACCAACTTCCAGCAGACCACCGGCCTGTATGTGCAGGACATGATCGAGTTGAACGAGCACTGGAAGGCCCTGGTCGGCGTGCGTTATGACATCTTTGGCCAGGAGTACGACGACGACCGCGCGCAGAACGTAGACCTCGACCGTACCGACAAGACCTGGAGCCCACGTGCCGGCCTGGTCTACCAGCCGGACAACATCCAGTCCTACTATGTGTCGGTCAGCCGCAGCTACCAGCCTTCGGGCGAAGTATTCGCGGTCAGCCCGACCAACCAGCACCTGGAGCCGGAAGAAACCACCAACTACGAAATCGGCGCCAAGTGGGACCTGCTCGACAGCCGCCTGTCGCTGACCGCAGCGGTATTCCGCCTCGAGCGCACCAACATGAAGACCGCCGACCCGGCCAACCCCAACCTGACCGTGCTGGCCGGCGAGCAGCGTACCGACGGCTTCGAGGCCACCGTCAGCGGGCAGCTCACGGACAAGTGGCAGATCTACGCCGGCTACGCCTACCTGGATGCCGAGATCACCAAGTCCAACAGCAAGACCAACGGCGTTGCCAACGAAGGCCAGACCCCTACCCTGACGCCGCGTAACAGCGCCAACGTCTGGCTGGTGCGTACCCTGACCCCGGAATGGCGCGTGGCCGCCGGCGCCAACTACGTCGACGAGCGCTACACCGCACTCGACAACGTGGTGGTGATGCCGGGCTACACCACCTTCGACGCCGCGCTGCTGTACAGCGTGCCGCAGTGGGATGCCGCGCTGCGCCTGAAGAACGTGTTCGACCGTGACTACTATGCCTCCGCGCACGGTTCGGTGGACCTGATCACCCCGGGTGCACCGCGTACGCTGGAAGCCAGCTTCAACTACCGCTTCTGATCGCTACGCCCGCGGGGGCCTTGCCTTGGCGCAAGCCCCCCGCTGCATCTGGTGCAACGCAAGAGTTCATCGCTTCGCTTGAATGCAATATCCTGCGCAGTGTATGGCACCGGCTTTGCCAGTGTTCGCGGGTTTACCCTCATTCCGGTCAGTTAAGGTTTGCCGGCTTGATTGGGGCTGCTTTGCAGCCCTTCGCGGGCTTGCCCGCTCCCACAGGTTTGGTGCAAGGCTCAGAAAATGCGCAGTTCCTGTGGGAGCGGGCAAGCCCGCGAAGGGCCGCAAAGCGGCCCCAATTTGCTTAACTGACCGGCATTAGGGTTAGCCCGCTCCACAGGGGCAGCACCTTGCTTACGTTTGCAAAGTCCTGCCCCTCGGTAAGGAGAGCATATGAGCAGTAAACCGATTCGCCCCTACACGTCCTGGGCGCTGACCACCCTGCTCGCCTTCAGCCTGGCATTCACCGCCGGCTGCTCCAGCAAAGCCAGCAAGGCCAGGTACGCGACGCCCGCAACGGGCTCCAACTGCTTCGCCAAAGCCGTCCCCACCACCGGCGAAGGCGGCCTCGCGTGGGGCAATACGCTGAGCATTGCCCGGCAGAAATCGCTGAACAACTGCGTGCGTTATGCAAGCCGGTCAGGGGGCACACCGAAGACTTGCCAGGTGGTGATGGCCAAGTGCAAGAACTGAGCGTTTGGCCCGTGGGCTCAACCTCGAATGATCACCACTTCAAGGTACTCACTCGGCACCACCAACGACGACGCGCCGCCCACATTGCTTTCATTCAACAGTTGCGCCAGATCCCGCTCCAGCGCCCCGGCCGCCTCCGGCTCCAGCGAGGCAAACGCTTTGTGCACCGGCCCATACCAGGTGCGGAACACCTCGATGAAATGCGCCGCCGAGCGATAGCGGAAGTTGAAGTGCTGGCGGCTGACCTTCAATTCGCCCAGCGCCCCTTGAACATCACGCGCAACTGTTCTTCATCACCCCAGCGTGAAGGCGGCAGAGCCCCGGCTGGTGGCGGTACATGCCGCCCGAGGGTCTTGAACATCTGCCCGACGAACCCTTGCGGGGTCCAGTTGGCCAGGCCGATCCGACCACCGGGCCGGCACACCCGGCCCAGTTCACGCGCGGCCTGGGCCTGGTCGGGCGCGAACATCACGCCGAAGGTGGACAGCACCGCATCGAAGGTGCCATCGGCAAATGGCAGCGCTTCGGCATCGGCAGTCTGGAACACCACATTGAGGTGCTCGGCCCGCGCACGTTCTTCACCGCGCTTGAGCAGCTCGGGCACATAGTCGGTGGAGGTGACACGGCAGCCGCGCCGGGCAGCAGCCAGGGTGGCATTGCCGTTGCCGGCGGCGACATCCAGCACCTGCTCGTCCCAGCGCAGGTCACAGGCTTCGGCCAGGCGCTCGCCAACCAGTTGCAGGGTGGTGCCGATTACCGCGTAGTCGCCACTGGCCCACGCGGCTTGCTGACGGGCTTTGAGGGCATTGGTATCCAAAGGGGTGCTCATGGTCTGCGCCTTCTTGTTGTGCGCGGCCGAGGTCCTTCTGGCGGTCAACGCGCCATGGATCGAGGGGATGGGAGCAAAACGCTACGCGCCTGGCAGGCGAAGCGGCAAGAAATAATAAGCGGTGAAACAAGATCGATTTGGTGTAAACACCAGAGATAAAAGGCATATGAGCTCTATTGGCTCATGCTACCCCTGTGGGAGCGGCCTTGTGTCGCGAAAGGGCCGCACAGCGGCCCCCAGCAATATTCGCGTTACCGCAGAAATCCTGGGGCTGCTACGCAGCCCTTTCGCGACACAAGGCCGCTCCCACAAGGCCGTGCGTTCTGCGGGGGAAAGAATACCTGTCAGATATCAGGCGAACTTGGCCCGGGCCGCGTGCAGCTTCTTGTAGCTTTCGATCAGGCGCAGATGGCGATCGAGGCCTTCGAGCTTCATGCTGGTCGGGGTCAGGCCATGGAAGCGCACGCTGCCGTCCACCGAACCCAGCACCGCGTCCATGCGCGGGTTACCGAACATGCGGCGGAAGTTGGCTTCGTAGTCGTCCATTTCCAGTTCTTCATCCAGCTGCACCTCCAGCACCACGTTCAGCGCCTGGTAGAACAGGCCGCGCTCGACAGTGTTGTCGTTGAACTGCAGGAACGCCTCGACCAGTTCCTTGGCGTCCTCGAAGCGCTGTACCGCCAGGCAGATCAGCAGCTTCAACTCGAGAATCGTCAGCTGGCCCCACACCGTGTTCTCGTCGAACTCCACGCCGATCAGCGTGGTGATGGTGGTGTAGTCATCCACATCGCAGTTGTCCAGGCGCTTGAGCAGCAGCTTGAGGGAACGGTTGTCCAGGCTGTGCAGGTTGAGGATGTCGGCGCGGAACGACAAGGCGCGGTTGGTGTTGTCCCAGATCAGGTCCTCGACCGGGTAGATCTCCGAATAACCCGGCACCAGGATGCGGCAGGCGGTGGCGCCAAGGTTGTCGTACACCGCCATGTACACTTCCTTGCCCAGGTCCTCGAGGATGCCGAACAGGGTCGCGGCTTCCTGCACATTGGAGTCCTCGCCGTGGCCGGAGAAGTCCCACTCGACGAACTCGAAGTCGGCCTTGGCACTGAAGAAGCGCCACGACACCACGCCACTGGAGTCGATGAAGTGCTCGACGAAGTTGTTCGGCTCGGTCAGCGCGTGGCTTTCGAAGGTCGGTTGCGGCAGGTCGTTCAAGCCTTCGAAGCTGCGGCCCTGCAGCAGTTCGGTGAGGCTGCGCTCCAGCGCCACTTCCAGGCTTGGGTGGGCGCCGAACGAAGCGAACACGCCGCCAGTGCGCGGATTCATCAAGGTCACGCACATCACCGGGAACTCGCCACCCAGCGACGCATCCTTGACCAGCACCGGGAAGCCCTGCTCTTCCAGGCCCTGGATGCCGGCGACGATGGCCGGGTACTTGGCCAGTACCTCCTGCGGCACATCCGGCAGGCACAGCTCGCCTTCGAGGATTTCGCGCTTCACGGCACGCTCGAAGATTTCCGACAGGCACTGCACCTGCGCCTCGGCGAGGGTGTTGCCGGCGCTCATGCCGTTGCTGAGGAACAGGTTCTCGATCAGGTTGGACGGGAAGTACACCACCTGCTGGTCGGACTGACGCACGAACGGCAACGAACAGATGCCGCGCGCGGTGTTGCCCGAGTTGGTGTCGTACAGGTGCGAGCCACGCAGCTCGCCGTCCGGGTTGTAGATTGCCAGGCAGTGCTCATCGAGGATCTCGGCCGGCAGCGCATCGCGCGGGCCGGGTTTGAACCACTGCTCGTTCGGGTAGTGCACGAACGGCGCGTTGGCCAGGTCCTCGCCCCAAAACTGGTCGTTATAGAAGAAGTTGCAGTTCAGCCGCTCGATGAACTCGCCCAGCGCCGAGGCCAGTGCGGCCTCCTTGGTCGCGCCCTTGCCGTTGGTGAAGCACATCGGCGACTGGGCGTCGCGCACATGCAGCGACCACACGTTGGGCACGATGTTGCGCCACGAGGCGATCTCGATCTTCATCCCCAGCCCGGCGAGGATGCCCGACATGTTGGCGATGGTCTGCTCCAGCGGCAGGTCCTTGCCGGGGATGTAGGTGCTGGTGTCCGCCACCGGCATCAGCAAGCCCTGGGCATCGGCATCGAGGTTGTCGACCACTTCGATCACGAACTCGGGGCCGGTCTGCACCACCTTCTTCACCGTGCAGCGGTCGATGGAGCGCAGGATGCCTTGGCGGTCCTTCTCGGAAATGTCCTCGGGCAGTTCGACCTGGATCTTGAAGACCTGGTTGTAGCGGTTTTCCGGGTCGACGATGTTGTTCTGCGACAGGCGAATGTTTTCGGTAGGAATGTCGCGGGTCTGGCAATACAACTTGACGAAGTAAGCCGCGCACAAGGCCGAAGACGCCAGGAAATAGTCGAACGGCCCCGGGGCCGAGCCATCACCCTTGTAGCGGATCGGTTGGTCGGCGATCACCGTGAAGTCGTCGAACTTGGCTTCGAGACGGAGATTGTCGAGAAAATTGACCTTGATTTCCATGCGGGATTACCGTGATTTAAGCGTGCAAAACGAAATTGGCCGGCATTATCCGGGTTTTTCTGCCGGAAGTCCTGTTTGCCTGTACCGGCCTTATCGCCGGCAAGCCAGCTCCCACAGGAACTGCACATGACTTGCGGTCGATACGGCCGAGGTGGGAGCCGGCTTGCCGGCGATAGGGCCGGTACAAGCTTGCGCATTTCACCGAATTGCTTGCCTGATCCTCTGAACCTGCCCCCGCCAGCAGACCAGCGGTCACCCCGCTGTGCTAGCGTTTCTGCACTGGGGAGCACCGTATTCCCCGATCAGAAGAAACCAAGCGACAGCAACCGTTGACGGGCAGGTGAACCATGGAACTACGCATCAACCAGAAGACCTACCAGGTCGAGGCAGACGCCGACACGCCCCTGCTGTGGGTGATCCGCGATGACCTGGGGCTGACCGGCACCAAGTATGGCTGCGGCCTGGCCCAGTGCGGCGCCTGTTCGGTGCTGGTGGACGGCAACGTGGTGCGCGCCTGCGTCACCCCGGTGGCCGGCGTGGTCGGGCGCGAGGTGACCACCATCGAGGCGATCGAGGCCGATGCCGTCGGCAAACGGGTGGTCGCGGCCTGGGTCGAGCACCAGGTGGCCCAGTGCGGCTACTGCCAATCCGGCCAGGTAATGGCGGCCACGGCGCTGCTCAAGCACACGCCCAAACCCAGTGACGCGCAGATCGAGGCAGCCATGGTCAACCTGTGCCGCTGCGGCACCTACAACGCCATCCATGCCGCCGTGCATGAGCTGGCCCAAGGGGAGAAGGCCTGATGAACACACCTGTCGATACCCCCGCCGAACTGCTCAAGCTGCAACTGGGCGAAACAGTCAACCTGTCGCGTCGGCGCTTTCTTGCCGGCACGGCTGTCGGTGCCCTGGTGCTGGGTTTCGGCCTGCCCATGGGGTCGGCCCGCGTGCAGGCAGCCGCCGCAGCAACCCCGGAGCGCGGCACCCAGGTGCCGGCGTTTCTGGAGATCCGCCCGGACGGCAAAGTGCGCCTGCTCAGCCCGTTCATGGAAGGTGGCCAAGGCCCCTTCACCGCCATGGCGCAGATCGTTGGTGAAGAGCTGGACGTCGACCCGGCCAATTTTGTGGTCGACAGCGCGCCGCCCGGCGAAGCCTATGTAGTGATGGAAAATGGCATGCGCATCACCGGCGGCAGCATGTCGGTGCGCATGAGCTACCCGACCATGCGCCGCCTGGGCGCCCTCGCCCGGGCCATGCTGCTGCAGGCGGGCGCCGAGCAGCTGGGCGTGCCGGTCGAAGAGCTCTCCACCACGCCGGGCCACGTGGTACATACCACGACTGGCCGCTCCATCCCCTACGGTGAACTGGCCGGGCGGGCCATGGACCTGCCGGTGCCGGACCCGGCCAGCGTCAAGCTGCGCGACCCCAGCCAGTTTCGCTGGATCGGCAAGCCGGTACGTCGCCTGGATGCCTACGACAAGTCCACCGGCAAGGCTGTGTACAGCATCGATATCAAGGTCGACGGCATGCTCCACGCTGCCGTGCAGCACGCGCCGCGCCTGGGCATGACCGTCGGCAGCCTGCGCAATGAAGACCAGGTCAAGGCCATGAAGGGCGTGCATTCGGTGCATCAGCTGCCGGGTGCCGTGGCCGTGGTTGCCGAACGCTGGTGGCACGCCAAGCGCGCGGTCGAAGCCATTCAGGTGGACTGGAAGGAGCCCGCGGCCGACAGCCCGGTACGGCCAATGCCGGCCGACTTCTCCAGCGATGGCTGGCGCGAGCACCTGGCCACGGTCACGGGCCCGGCGCGCGACGACGAAAACCAGGGCGATGTGGCCGGCATGCTGGCCAGTGCCAAGACCCGGATCGAGGCAACCTACCACAACCAGTACCTCAACCACGCCCAGCTGGAGCCGCCGTCGGCACTGGCGCGCTTCAACCCGGACGGCACCCTGGAGGTGTGGCTGCCCAACCAGGCGCCGGACATGTTCCGTGACGACATTGCCAAGCGCACCGGCCTGGCCCCGGCGCAGATTACCCTGCATTCACCGTTGCTGGGCGGTTTCTTTGGCCGCCACTTCCTGTACGACTCGGCCAACCCCTACCCACAGGCCATTGCCTTGGCCAAGGCGGTCGGCCGGCCGGTGAAACTCATCTGGAGCCGCGAAGAGGAGTTCCTCCGCGATGTGCTGCGCCCGGTCGCCGTGGTGAAGTTCCGCGCCGGGCTGGATGCCGACGGCCTGCCGGTGGCCCTCGAAGCCGTGAGCGCCACCGAAGGCCCGACCGAAGCCATCGCCGGCAAGCAAGGCGAAAAAATCGACCCGACCGCGCTCGAAGGGTTGTCGGGCAAGTCCTACGCCATCGCCAACAAGCGCATCGCGCAGATCTACGTGAAAGGCCCGGCCATGCTCGGCTACTGGCGCTCGGTGGGCAACTCGCTGAACGACTTCTTCTATGAATCGTTCCTAGACGAGTTGGCCGACAAAGGCGGCAAGGACCCGTTCGAACTGCGCCTGCACCTGCTGCGCGACAACCAGCGCCTGACCAACCTGTTGCAGGCCGTCGCCGAACTGTCCGGCGGCTGGAAACGTGGGCCGTTCACTGCCGAGGATGGCAGCAAGCGAGCGCGCGGCGTGGCCATGGCCTCGCCGTTCGGCTCGGAGGCAGCGGTCATTGCCGAGGTGTCGATCGAGAACGGCCAGGTCAAGGTGCACGACATCTGGCAGGCCATCGACCCGGGCAGCATCGTCAACCCGGCGATCATCGAGCACCAGGTCAACGGCGCCGTCGCCCTAGGCCTGTCGCAGACACTGCTGGAAGAAGCGGTATACGTGGATGGCAAGCCGCGCGCGCGCAACTACGACCTGTACCCGATCCTGCCGCCGTCGCGCATGGCCAGGGTGCATGTACGCATTGTCGAAAGCGGGGCGAAGATGGGCGGCATCGGCGAGCCACCGTTGCCCGCGGTGGCACCGGCGGTGGCCAACGCAGTCGCACAGTTGACCGGCCAGCGCGTGCGCAGCCTGCCATTGAGCCGCCATACCTTCAGCTGAGCACACAAGGACGCCCCATGACCCACCGTTTCGCAAGAACCGCTGGCTGGCTGGCGCTGCCGTGCCTGGTCGCGGCAGGCCTGCTGGCCTGGTACGTCACCCGCGAGCCCGCCTCGCCATTTGCCGATGCGCAGGCCACCACTGCCGACCCGGCGCTGGTCAGCCGTGGCGAGTACGTGGCCCGACTCAGCGACTGCGTGGCCTGCCACAGCCTGCCGGACGGCAAACCGTTCGCCGGCGGGCTGGAAATGGCCACCCCGCTGGGGGCGATCCACGCCACCAACATCACCCCCGACCGCGACACCGGCATCGGTGGCTACAGCCTGGCCGACTTCGACCGTGCCCTGCGCCAGGGCGTCGCGCCCGGTGGCCGGCGGCTGTACCCGGCCATGCCCTACCCGTCCTACGCCAAGCTCAGCGATGACGATGTAAAGGCGTTGTACGCCTTCTTCATGCACCGCGTGCAACCCGTGCAGCAAGCCAACCTTGCCAGCGACATTCCCTGGCCGCTGAACTGGCGTTGGCCCATTGCCATGTGGAACGGCCTGTTCGCCGCCACCACGCCATACGCCGACCAGGCCGGGCAGGATGCCCAGTGGAACCGCGGCGCCTACATCGTCCAGGGCCCTGGCCACTGTGGCAGCTGCCATACGCCACGCGGCCTGGCCTTCAACGAAAAGGCCCTGGATGACAGCGGCAAGCCGTTCCTCGCTGGTGCCCTGCTCGATGGCTGGTATGCACCGAGCCTGCGTGCCGACCCTAACACCGGGCTGGGGCGCTGGAGCGAGGCCGAGATCGCGCAGTTCCTCAAGACCGGGCGCAACCGGCATGCGGTGGTATTCGGCTCGATGACCGAGGCATTCAACAACTCCACGCAGTTCATGAGTGACGACGACCTGGCCGCCATCGCCCGCTACCTGAAGTCGCTGCCCGGCGACCCGCAACGCGACGGTGAGCCGTGGCAGTACCAGGCCGAAACGACGGCGGCGCGGCTCGACAGCCCTGGGGCGCATACCTATGTAACCCGCTGTGCGTCGTGCCACGGCCTGGACGGCAAGGGCCAGGCCGAATGGATGCCGCCTTTGGCCGGCGCTACTTCGGCACTGGCCAAGGAAGACGCCTCGGCGATCAATATCACCCTCAATGGTTCGCAGCGGGTGGTGACGGCCGGGTTGCCCGATGCCTATCGCATGCCGGCCTTCCGTGAGCAGTTGAGTGACCAGGAAATTGCTGATGTGCTGGGTTTCGTGCGCAGTGCCTGGGGGAACAATGGTGGCGCGGTGAATGCGCAGGCGGTGGGCAAGTTGCGTGGGGATACCGACCCGGCCAGCAGTAGCCCGATCATTTTGCACATGCGCTGAAATGGGTAGTGCTTGTACCGGCCTCTTCGCGGGCACGCCCGCTCCCACAGGTATGGCGCCGCCCTTCAGGACTGTGGGGTCCCTGTGGGAGCGGGCAAGCCCGCGAAGAGGCCGGCACAGCCAACATCAGATTCAATGGAGTACCCATGGAAAGCATCGACCTGCTGGTCCTGCGCACCACCCGAGACTGGCTCGCCGCCGGCCACCGCACCCTGCTCGCCACGGTCGCCCGCACCTGGGGCTCCTCCCCCCGCCCGGTGGGCTCGATGATGGCCCTGCGCAGCGACGGCCGTGTGGTTGGCAGTGTCTCTGGCGGCTGCATCGAGGACGACCTCATTCACCGCTACACCAGTGCCTACGGCGGCCCCGGCATGCCCGGCGGCCTGCCCCAGGTGGTGCGCTATGGCGTCAGCGCCGACGAGGCCCACCGCTTCGGCCTGCCCTGTGGCGGCACCCTCGAACTGGTGCTGGAATTCGCCCCGTCGCTGCCGCACCTCGAGCAACTGCTCGCCGGCCTCGACGGCGGCAATCTGGTACGCCGTGGGCTTGACCTGTGCAGCGGCGAGGCCAGCCTCACCGCCACCACCACGCCCGAACTGTTCAGCTTCGATGGCCAGCACATGCTCAGCACCCTCGGCCCCGGCTACCGCCTGCTGCTGATCGGTGCCGGCGCGCTGGCCGAATACCTGGCGACCATGGCCCTGTTCAATGGCTTCAGCGTTTCACTGTGCGACCCGCGCCCCGAGTACACGGCAGGCTGGAACGTTGCCGGCGTCAACCACCTGGCCGGCATGCCGGACGACGTGGTCCGCGCCTTCGCCCCAGACCTGCGCAGCGCCATCGTCGCCGTCAGCCACGACCCCAAGCTGGACGACCTGGCCCTGCTCGAAGCCCTGCACAGCCCGGCGTTCTATATCGGTGCCATCGGCTCACGGCGCAACAGCCAGCTGCGCCGCGAGCGGCTGATCGAACACTTTGGCGAAAGCGAAGTGTCGTTGCAGCGCCTGCACGGCCCTATCGGCATTTATATCGGTAGCAAGACCCCGGCCGAAATTGCCGTCAGCGTCATGGCCGAGATCCTCGCAGCAAAGAACGATGTCACCCTGCCCGGCGCAGTCAGCGTGACCCGGGCCAAGGAAGCCGAGCAACTGGCCCGGTCCCTGTAGGAGCGCATACCAGGCTGCTATTTATTGCCAACGCTCCAGGTTTTGCTGCAACAGCTGCTCCGGCAACGCCCCGGCAACGATCTTTTCCATCTCCCTCGCCAGCGCCTCACGCAGCTTCGGCTGGTTGCAGGGCGAGTCATGCGACAGCGCCAGGTACAGCCCTTCGCTGGATATCGGTGGCTCCAGCACCTGCAAAGTGTCGGCAATCCCCAATGTGCGCGCCAGCGCCAAGCCGGGATACTGCTCGTACACCACATAATCGCTGCGCTTGTGCATCAACTTCTCGAATGCCTGCCTGGCACCGGGTACCGCTTCGAGGGTGAGGTTGGTCCTGGCGTAGTCGTCGAACTGCTGGCCGTGGCTGTTGTTGACCAGCGTGCCGCCTTTGCGCCCCTTCAGGTCGGCCCATTGCCGGTAGGCAAAGGTATTGTCCTGGCGCACCCAGACAACACTTGGAGTATGCAGGAATGCCGGGGCAATGAAGTCCATCTGTTGCCGGCGGGCCTCGGTCAGGAAATACCCAGCCATCAAATCGATCCGGCCCGTGCGCACTTCTTCCTGGGCGCGCGACCACGGCCCGCCGTAGACCACCTCGATTTCCAGCCCCAGCTGCTTGCCCAGGTACTTGAGCAGGTCGGCATTGGCACCGATCAGTTGCTGGGGGTTCTGCGGGTCGCGCCACAGGTAGGGGGGGTATTCCGGGTTGCCGGTGGCAGTCAGCCGCCGGCATTCCTCATGCGCTACCGCCGCCAGCGGCAGCAGCAGGCACGGCAGCAGCAACAAGGCGTGGCGAAAGCAGCGCTCGATCATCGACAACCCTCGGCACATGTGACATCCGCAGACCCGGAGCGGTGGCCAAAGGCTGCCACATCCTGTGGTCGACTGCAGCACCCATCTGTGCGTGCTGTAGACAGTCTGGACCATGTATGGCCATCAGGTTAGCCTTTTATCGGCCAGAAGGAGCGGCCCTCGTACTTCAGGCCCCCTGCCGGCGCATCGCCAGGATCGCCGCGCCAAAACCGATGAAGGTAGTGCCCACCACCCGGCTGACCCAGCGCGACAGCGACGGCCGGGTCAGCACGCCCTTGGCCCGCGCTGCCAGCGCGGCATACAGGCTCAGCGAAACCAGCGACAACGCCACGAATATCCCGGTCAGGATCAGGAACTGCGGCAGCAGCGCCGCCCCCTGGTCGATGAACTGCGGGAACAGTGCGGTGAAGAACATGGTCGCCTTGGGGTTGGTCACTGCCGTGAGGAAGGCTGACTTGTAGAGCTTCAGCGGCGTGGGCCGGACCTTGGCCACACCCTCTGCGGCGCCCTGCGCCAGCATCGGGCTCTTTTTCAGCAATTGCCGCGCCCCCAGGTAGAACAGGTAGCCCGCCCCCAGGATCTTCACGGCGTTGAACAGCATTTCGGAACTGGCCAGCAGCGCGCCCAAGCCCAGCATGGCCGCAGCAGAAAGGCAGAACAGGCCCGAACCATTGCCCAGCGACGACCAGATCGCGCTGCGCTGGCCATGGGCCAGGCTGTTGTTGATGGCCATCAGGGTGGCAGGGCCGGGGCTGGCGATCGCGATGGCAGCGACCAGGGTAAAGGCAAACAGCGAGTGAGAATCCATTTTCAGGCTCGTCAAACAATCAGGAAAGGCCGCGCACAGGGTGCGCAGGTTCAGTCGGCATTCTGCCGCTTGGCCGCCTTCTTGGCGATAGCCTTCATCCGCGTTGCCGCCCGCTGTACGGTGGCCATCTTCTCGGGGCGCTTCATGCCCCGCCATTTACGGATTTCGTCACGGGTGCGGCCACAGCTCACGCACAGCTCGCTATTGAGCTGGCACAGCGAGACGCAAGGGTTGTCGATGTCTTTGGCCATGCCGCCACTCAGCCGGGCATTTCTGCCCGCGCACGCTCGGCGGCGCCGTGGAACACCTGGCGCACTTCCTCGGCCTTGACCTTGCTGACCGACCTGGCAGCCAGCAGCTCGTCGACCACGCGCAAGCCCTGTTCCAGGGCGGTGGCCAGTTGCTCGCGGTCGGAGGCGTCAGCGACATCACCCAGATAAGGAGCGATGAGATACACGTAACGGTCCTGCAGCTTGAGCGCTTCCAGCGCGTCGAGGGCTTTCTGGAACCGATCGGCAGCGGCAGGGCTCATGCTCAATTTATCGAAATGAATCAGGCTCACACGGTCAGTGGCCATTTGGACGAATCTCCGTTTCCTGGTACGGCCAGGCCCACAAGCAGCAGCGCTTCTACGGTGCTCGGATGTGCAGGCCCGGGGAATGCCCATCAGGTTACCAGAACGCGAAGCAGAAAGGGCCATCGCCCCCAGAACTAAAAGTATTTGGCAGGTCGCGTAATGGACGCCCCGGGGCGTTATCGGGACAGGAGCTGCCGTTTCGTGCGCAGGATAATCCCGCCAGCAATCTCCTCGCCGAGGCAGTCATCGAACTCGGTAGCCCACACAAAACTACAAGCCTGCACCAGCCGGTAAGCCAGAAAGGGGCCTCATCATTCATGGCAAAGGAACACATCACCGAAACGCTCGACCTTGGCGTGACGGACCCCTCGAAAACCGCAGAAGCACGCCAGGACCGGCGTTTCGAGGGCAAGCTCGACTGGATCGTCTTTGGTTTCACCAGCCTCCTGGCAATCGCTTTCGTCCTCTGGGGCTTCCTCAACCAGGCCAGCCTCGCCAGCAGCGCCTCCGGCGCGCAATCCTGGGTCATTCTCAACTTCGGCTGGTTCTTCGTGCTCACCTCCACCCTGTTCGTGGTGTTCGTGCTGTGGCTGGCGGCCAGCCGTTACGGCCGGGTCCCGCTGGGCCGTGATGGCGAACAGCCAGAATTCCGTACGGTGTCGTGGGTGGCGATGATGTTCAGCGCTGGCATGGGCATCGGCCTGATGTTCTTCGGCGTTGCCGAACCGCTGTCGCACTATGTGTCGCCACCGCCCGGGACGGCCACCGGGCAGTCCAGCGAAGCGATGCAGGTGGCCATGGCCACCACGCTGTTCCACTGGACCCTGCACCCCTGGGCCATGTACGCCATCGTCGGCCTGGTGATTGCCTATGGCACCTTCCGCCGCGGCCGCTCGCAGCTGATTTCCGCCGCCTTCCGGCCGTTGATCGGCAAGCATGCCAACGGCCCGCTCGGCCGCCTGATCGACATGATGGCGATCTTCGCCACGCTGTTCGGCTCGGCGGCCTCGCTGGGCCTGGGCGCGCTGCAGATCGCCGGAGGCCTGGAATACAACGGCTGGATCGAAAGCCCCGGCAAGCTGTTCTACATCTCGATCATCACCCTGCTGACCATCGCCTTCGTCACCTCGGCGGTGTCGGGCATCGGCAAGGGCATCCAGTGGCTGTCCAACACCAACATGGTGCTGGCACTGGTGCTGGCGCTGTTCGTGTTCATGGTCGGCCCGACCCTGCTGATGCTCAACCTGCTGCCAACCTCGATCGGCATCTACGTCAAGATGCTGCCGGAAATGATGGCCCGCACCAACGCCAGCGGCGGTGAGCAGATGAACAGCTGGCTGGCCGGCTGGACCGTGTTCTACTGGGCCTGGTGGATTTCCTGGACGCCGTTCGTGGGCATGTTCATTGCTCGCATCAGCCGCGGCCGCACCATCCGCCAGTTCGTTACCGGGGTGCTGCTGGTACCGAGCCTGGTCAGCCTGGTGTGGTTCACCATCTTTGGCGGCGCGAGTATCGACGCCCTGCGCGAAGGCGCCTTCCAGCTGGCCAATGGTGCGGTCAACAGCAACCACGCGCTGTACCAGTTGCTGGACAGCTACCCGCTGGCCTCGGCGACATCGGTGCTGGTGATGGTTCTGGTGGGTATCTTCTTCGTTTCCGGTGCCGATGCGGCCTCGCTGGTGATGGGCACACTGTCGGAACACGGCACCACCACTCCATCGCGACGTACGGTGATCTTCTGGGGTGCGCTGACCGGTACTGTTGCGGCGATCATGCTGGCAATCGGCGACCCGCGCGACCCCGGCGAGGCGCTGACCGGCCTGCAGAACCTGACCATCGTCGTGGCCCTGCCGTTCGTGGTGGTGATGGTGCTGCTGTGCCTGGCGCTGTACCGCGACCTGCGCAAGGACCCGATGATGCTGCGCCACCTGCGCGGCAACGAACTGATCGAGAAGGCCGTGCTGTATGGCGCGGTGAAGCATGGCAAAGAGTTCTACATCGTGGTGCAGGAGAAGAAGACTTCGGCCAAGCCGGCGTCGGCAGAGGCCGAAGTGACCGGCAACTGATCGGGCAAGCCTTTGGAACCGGGGCTGCCTTGCAGCCCTTCGCGGGCATGCCCGCTCCCACAGGGACCGCGAAGCGGTCCCGGGTTGCCCAATCAATCGCGCAGGAAGCTTTCCTCGAACGGGTAATGGGTCAACAGCTCATACCCGTCCTCGGTCACCAGCAACTGGTTCTCCAGCTTGATCCCGTCACGGCCGCCCACTTCGCCCACATAGGCCTCCACGCACAAGGCCATGCCCGGCTGCAGTTCGCCTTCGTAGTCATAGGACTCGAGGTCTTCCGGGTAACGAATGCTCGGGTACTTTACTGCCGTAATCAGCCCTTCAACGCCGCCTCTATCCTGGCCACATCGATCTTGCCCATCTGCATCATGGCCTCGAACGCCCGCTTGGCCGCTGCCCGGTCGGGGTGCCCGATGGCTTCGATGAGGATGCGCGGGGTGATCTGCCACGAAATCCCCCATTTGTCCTTGCACCAGCCGCAGACGCTGGCCTCGCCGCCATTGCCGACAATGGCATCCCAAAAGCGGTCGGTCTCGGCCTGATCCTCGGTGCTGACCTGAAATGAAAACGCCTCGCAGTGCGTGAAGGCCTTGCCTCCATTGAGCCCCACGCAGGGAATGCCCATGACGGTGAATTCGACCGTGATCACGTCGCCCTCCTTGCCCGACGGGTAATCACTCGGCGCCTTGTGCAGCGCGATTACCTTGCTGTCGGGGAAGACACTGGCGTAGAAGTTCGCTGCCTCTTCGGCATCATTGTCGTACCAGAGGCAGATGGTGTTCCTGGCAGTCATGGCCTTGCTCCATGAATGAATGTGAGCTCCTGAGTCTAGCCCCGGCAAGCAGGGTGAATTCACAGGATCGACAAGGGGTACTCCACGACATTTTCCTCATTGGCAATGCAGCAAAGCCAAGCCGGGCCCTGCAACATCCTGCAGACATTTCCGACGTCAGGTAGTGAACCCGCCTACAAAAAAACGGTCTTTCGCTGACGGTCAACTCACCGACCGGTTCATCGGCCCAGTCACCGGGCCTACTTTTGTCCTGTTTCAGCGAAGACCCAACATGCCCGATTCCCGCCCAACTGCTTCCGCCCTCACTGCCCTGCGCGGCGGCCTGATCGCCACCTTGGTGGCCCTTGCCGCACCGGTGCACGCCGAAGAGCCTGCCAGCGACGCACGCTGGGTCAGCGACAGCCTGAGCACCTATGTGCGCAGCGGCCCCACCGATGGCCACCGCATTGTCGGTACGCTCAAGTCCGGGCAGAAACTGACCCTGATTGGCAGCCAGGGCAACTACAGCCAGGTGCGCGGGCAGAACGGCGATGTGGTGTGGATCCTCAGCAACGACCTGCAGTCGGTGCCAGGCCAGAGCGAGCGCCTGCCGCAGCTCGATGCCCAGGTCGCGGACCTGACCGGGCAGTTGAAGAACATCGACGACAGCTGGAAGAGCCGCGTGCAGGGCATGCAGGAAACCCTGGATTCACGCAAGAAGCTGATCGACGAACTGGAGGCGCGCAACAAGGCGCTGAATGAACAGCTCGACCAGAGCCAGTCGCAGCTGCGCGATACCCAGGCCCGCCTGGGGGACGAGAACAAGCAGGTTATGATGCGCTACATGGTGTATGGCGGCAGCATTGCCGGCGCGGGCTTGCTGGCGGGGCTGATCTTGCCGGCGCTGACCCGTGGGCGCAGGAAGAACGATCGCTGGTTCTGACTGGGCTTTCCTGCACTGGCCTCTTCGCGGGTAAACCCGCTCCCACAGGTACCGCGCTGGCCTTGAGCCTGTTGGAGATGCTGTGGGAGCGGGTTTACCCGCGAAAGGGCCAGGAAGCGCTTACCTGCTACGTGCCTTGTTGTAGATAGTCTTGGCCAGGTCGGCCGAGGCTTGACACTGAGTCATATCACCCTTGCTCTGAGCATCCTTGGCATTTTGCAGGTGGACTTTGAAGTCATGGGCCATGCCGCCATGCATTGCCTGGCCACTGGCCTTGTCGAAATCCTCAAGTTCCTTGATCTTGGCCGCACAGTTGCTCGCCGGGTCTGCGTGTGCGGCAAAACTGAGGACCGAGGCAATCACCAGCAAGGGTATGCATTTCGTGGATTTCATGGAGCGTTCTCCTGGAAAACCTGAAGGGTCGTCGAGATGACATTGGCTCGACGCAGCAAACAGCATAGTCGGCCATACGCCCCGACGCCTCGCCTCAGCCCGGGGGCTATGCCCCCTCGGCAAACAGGAAATCGATGAACACCCGCACCCGCAGCGGCATGTGCCGGGCCTGGGGGTAGATCAGCATGAACGGCCGCGAAGTGCCGCCGAACTCGGCGAGCACTTCCACCAGTTCGCCACTGGCCAGTGCGTCCTGCACGGTAAAGCGATAAGCCTGCATCAGCCCGCCGCCGTGGCGCACCAGCGTGGCGGTGGCGAGGAAGTCGCCCAGGCAGGTGAACCCACCCTGGGTTTCGATCTCCACCTGCTGGCCATCCTGAAGGAAGCTCCACGGCGGGCGGCGACCACTGCTGGGCAGTTCGAACTGGATGCACTCATGTTGCAGCAAGTCGTGCGGTGTTCGTGGCGTGCCGGCACGGGCCAGGTAGCCCGGCGTGGCCACCACCACCAGTTCGGCATCTTCCAGGCGACGCGCCACCAGCCGCGAATCGGCCGGCTCGCGACCACGAATGGCCAGGTCGAACGGCTCCTCGGCAAAGTCGACGTTGCGGTTGCTGACATGCACATCCACCTGCACCTTTGGGTAACGCTGGCGAAACCGCGGCAGCAGCGGCAACAGCCGATGATGAGCATAGGGCGTGGGTGCACTGATACGCAGGCGGCCGCTCGGCTCGACCTGCCCGCCCGTGACCTGGCGCTCGGCCTCGACCAGTTGTCCCAGTGCCTGCCGACATTGCTGGTAATAGGCCTGGCCGGCTGCGGACAGGCGCATCTGCCGGGTGGTGCGGACGAACAGGCGCACGCCCAGGCGCTCTTCGAGGCGTGCCACGCTGCGGCTGACCGCCGCCGGTGTAACGCCGGCCTCCGTGGCCGCAGCAGTGAAGCTGCCGCTGTCGGCGGCCAGGCAGAACAGTTCCAGGCTACCCAGTTGCAGATCGTCGAAATGGCGGGTCATGAAAGCTCGATTGATTACATGATGTATCGATTGAAATGCCCCGCGCCTCATTTTTCAAGTGCTGATTGCAACCTACAGTGGCTTCACACCGAGCCCATGGCTCACTTCACTGGAGATCATGCACATGAACACGCCACGCACCGTCATCATTACCGGGGCCTCGAGCGGCCTGGGTTTCGCCCTGGCCGAGGCCTTCCTCGAACGCGGCGACAACGTGGTCGGCAACGCCCGCAGCCAAGCCCGCCTTGAGCAAGCCGCCGCCCGCCTCGGCAACCCATCGCGCTTCATCGGCGTGGCTGGCGACATCGCCGAGCCGGGCACGGCGCAGCGCCTGTTCGCCAGCGCCGAGCAAGCCTTTGGCGGGGTCGACCTGCTGATCAACAACGCCGGCATCTTCATTGCCAAGCCATTTGCCGAGTACAGCGAAGCGGATGTCGACGCCCTGGTCGGTACCAACCTCAAGGGGTTCTTCTACCCGGCCCAGGAAGCCGCGCGGATCATGACCAGGCAAGGGCATGGGCAGATCATCGCCATCACCGCCTCCATCGCCTTGCAACCGGACACCCGTGTGCCGGCCCTGCTGCCGGTACTGGTCAAGGGTGGCCTGAACCAGGCGGTGAAAGGCCTGGCACTGGAACTGGCGGCAAGCGGCGTGCAGGTGAACGCGGTGGCGCCGGGGATCATCGAAACACCGCTGCATGGCGGCAACACACAAGGCATGGGCGCGCTGTCACCCAGTGGCCGCACCGGCTTGCCACAGGATGTCGTGGATGCAGTGTTGTACCTGGCCGACTCACGCTTCGTCAGCGGCGTGATCCTGCCGGTGGATGGCGGTAGCACCGCTGGCACCTGGCACTGACAGAGGAGCGAGAACCATGCCCTATGTCCATATTCGCGTGACCGATGAAGGCGTGAGCGCTGAGCACAAGCGCCAGCTGATCGAACAGACGACCCGCATGCTGCAGCAGGTGCTGGGCAAGCCGCCGGCCAGTACCTTTGTGGTGATCGAGGAGGTGCCGACCGATAACTGGGGGGTTGGCGGGGAGACAGTGACCGCGCTGCGGGCCCGAGAGCGGGGGTGACCCCAGGGGCCGCCCCGCGGCCCAATCGCCGGCAACACATACCCCGTGGCCCGCTCCACCTGCCCTTCCCGGCAGGCAATGCCCAGTTGCCGCCACAACCCCGGCCGCAGCGGCCGGCGGGCAATGCGCCGGTCCAGCTCGGCCGACTCCCCCTCCTGCGGCAGCAGCGTCGCCCCATACCCAGCCCCGACCAGGCTCTTGATCGCATCGTTGTAGTTCAGCTCGATTCGCGGCTCGGGGTACAACCCCGCTGCCGCGAACCACTCGCCGGTCACCCGCGAAAGCTGGGTGCTGCTGTCGTTGAGGATCAACGCCCGCTGCGCCAGCCAGGCCGGCGTGACCTTGGCCGGTGGCTGCCAGTCGGCCGGCACGTAGGCCAGGATCGGGTCGCGCCGCCAGGGCGTAACCGCAAGCCCTTTGCCGGCCACCTGTGGCAAGGCCACCAGGCCGATATCCAGCGTGCCCTCGCGCAAGCGCGCCAACGAGGCCTGGGAGGTCAGCACCTGTACCTGCACATCGATCCCCGGGTGCACCGTACGCAGGTGCTCCAGCGCCTGCGGCAGCAGGTGGGCGATAGCGCCGGTGGAAGCGCCCAGGCGCACCCGGCCGGTCAGGCCCTCGACCTGTCGGCGCACTTCATCCAGCGCAAGGTCGGCGTCGGCCAGCAGGCGACGGGCACGGGCCAGCAGGGTTTCGCCGATGACCGTGGGCCGCACCTGACCGCGTGTGCGGGTAAGCAACGGGGCGCCGATGCGCGCCTCCAGCTCGGCCACGTGCAGGCTGATGGTGGGCGGTGCCAGGTTGAGCTGGCGAGCGGCTTCGGCAAAGGAGCCCAGGTCGGAGATGACCACCAGGGTGCGGAGGCGATCGAGGCTGATTTCGCGCATGGGCCAAACTCATTCAGAAAAGATGAATATATCGATCATCATATTCAAATTTTCTTTACCAGAGCCACAAGCGAGCATAGGCCATCCCTCCCCGACCGGACTTCGACCATGCACACCCCTGTTGTCTTCATCGACGGTGACCAAGGCACCACCGGCCTGCAGATCCATGCCCGCCTGCAAGGCCGCAGCGATCTGCGCCTGCTGACCCTGCCCGAAGCCGAGCGCAAAGACCCGCAACGGCGCCGCGAGGCAATCAACAGCGCCGACATCGCCCTGCTGTGCCTGCCCGACGATGCCGCCCGCGAGGCCGTGGCGGCGATCAACAACCCGCAAGTGCGGGTGATCGACGCAAGCTCCGCGCACCGCACCAGCCCAGGCTGGGTCTATGGCCTGCCGGAGCTCGACGAGCAGCAAGCCGAGCGCATCGCGCACAGCAAGCGCGTCAGCAACCCCGGCTGCTACCCCACCGGCGCCATTGCCCTGTTGCGCCCACTGGTCAAGGCCGGCCTGCTGCCAGCGGATTACCCGCTGAACATCCACGCCATCTCCGGCTATTCCGGTGGTGGTCGCGCCGCAGTCGAACGGCATGAACAGCCCGCCGCCGGCAAAACCCCGGCCCTGCAACTGTACGGCCTGGAACTGGCGCACAAGCACGTGCCGGAAATCCAGCAGCACGCCGGGCTGTCGGCGCGGCCGATGTTCATGCCCGGCTACGGTGCCTACCGCCAAGGCATCGTGCTGAGCATCCCACTGCAGTTGCGCCTGCTGCCCGGCCAGGTCAGTGCTGAACAGCTGCAGGCCTGCCTGCAGCAGCACTACCAGGGTGCCTGCCACGTCCAGCTGATGCCCCTGCACCAGCACGGCGCAGCGCCGAACCTCGACCCCGAGGCGTTGAACGACAGCAACGACCTGCGCCTGGCGCTTTACGCCAACCCTGAGCATGGCCAGGTGCTGCTGACCGCAGTGTTCGACAACCTCGGCAAAGGTGCCTCCGGTGCGGCGGTGCAGAACCTCGACCTGATGCTCGGTGCATTGCAGATACAAGGCTGATCGGCAAAACCGGTTAGACTGTACAGCCCGCGCCCGCATGGCGCGGGCCGTCCATCTACCCGCCGGAGCCTGCCCCCCGATGTTCATCCTGAGCCGCCTCGACAGCGTGCCGCCTGAATCTTTCCAGAACCAGATCCGCGAACTGGTGATCCACCACGTCGGCGAACTGAGCAGTGTCGCCATCAGTGCCGACAACCCGCTGTACCCGCTGTACCAGTACGGCGTCGGCATGGAGGTGCACCAGTACCTGCAAGCACTGGACGGCACCCGCGGCCTGGCCGTGACGCTAACCCTGGCGCTGGATGCAGAGGCACCGGACCAATTGCTGGGGTTTGCCCTGTCGCTGCCGGCCGAGGACGACGAACAGGCGTGCGCCCTGGCGTTCCTGGCCGTGCGCGCCAGCCATCGTCGCCAGGGCATCGCCCGCGCCCTGCTGGGCGACCTGCAGGCACGCCATGCCTGCGTCGAGCTGAATGCCTTTGCCAGCCAGGTACCGTGGTTCGAGGCGATGGGCATGCAGGTGGTGGCCGCCAACGGGCCGCAGGTACTGATGAGCAGTACCGGGCGGGCTAGCGGCGCGCTGATAGGACGGCTGGATATTGCGCCGATCTACCAGACGGCGGAAGTGATGCAGATCCATACCTACCTGCTCAACCAGCAGGGTGAGGATGCGATGATCGAAGCGGAACAGATGCGGGATGAGCGGCTGGACGAACTGACCGCTCAGGCCCAGGAGTGTGTACGGCAGCGCAAGACCGTGCATTGACCCAAGGGCCTGTTCGCGGGCTCGCCCGCTCCCACAGGGATATCACAAGGCCAAAGGGCGGTGGGATACCTGTGGGAGCGGGCAAGCCCGCGAAGAAGCCCCACTGGCCCCTCAGCCATGCACCCAACGCCGATGCAGCCCACGCGCCAGGGCATCCAGCACAAACCCCAGCACCCCGATCAGCAGCACCATCGCCATCAGCTCGGAATACGCCAGCCGGTCGCGGGTATCGAGAATGAAGTAACCCAGCCCCGCACTCACCCCGAGCATTTCGCACGGCACCAGCACGATCCACAGGATGCCGATGGCCAGGCGCACGCCGGTCAGCACATGGCCGATCACCCCGGGCACGATCACCTTGCACAAGGTCTCCCGGCGCGTGGCACTCAAACTGCGGCTCAACTGCAACCAGCGCGGGTCCAGCTGCCTTACCCCGGCCGCCGTGTTCAGCAAGATCGGCCACAACGCGGCAAACGCCAGCAGGAAGTAGATAGGCTGGTCCCCCACGCCCATCAGCATCACCACCACCGGCATCCACGACAGCGGCGAGATCATGCGCAGGAACTGGAACGCCGGCGTGGTTGCGGCCTCCAGGTGCCGGTAGCTGCCCACCAGCAAACCCAGCGGCACGCCAATCAGCAGCGCCAGCAGCAGCCCGATCAGGATACGCTTGAGGCTGACCCAGATATGCCCGTACACCTCGCCCTGGCCCAGCAACTCGATCAGGCTGGCCAGGGTCGCTGCCGGCGAAAAGCGCGCCGACAGGCCATCGGCCTGGCCGAACAGCGCGACACCGGCCCACCACAACAGCAACAAACCCAGCAACCCGGCCAGCCCCAGGCCGGCATGAACGACATGCGTGCGCATCAGACCGCGAACTCCTCGCTACGCTCGAAGTTATCGGCAATGCCGAACACCGACGGCCCGCCAACGCTGGCGATGGCGTTGCGCACGAAGCGGTCGTCGACCAGGTCGCGGGCGGTCTGTGCCGGGTCCAGGCCGGCCAGGAACGCGCTGTCGCCCTCGATCAGGGTGGTTTTCAAGCGCTTGACCAGCTCTTCGGTGTAGCTGGGGAACGGGTAAGGCTGGAAATCGATGCGCTTTTCGTCCCACTGCTGGTGGCGAATGGCGCCACTGGCAATGTAACCGGCACGGTCCTCGGCGGCCGGGGCCAGCACTTTGCCGAGCACCGCAGGTTCATGCGGGGTGTACTTGTTGGGGCCGGCCTTGGACAACAATGCGGCGGCCTCGGCGCGGTGGTCACGGGTCCAGTGCTGGGCCTTGACGATGGCGTTGACCACCTTCTGCGACCACTCCGGGCGGTTGTTCAGGTCGTGCTCGTGCATGAACACCACGCAGCAGGCGTGGTTGCGCCACACATCGCCGGTAAAGCGCTGCACGCGGCCAACCTTGAGGTTCTCGGCCAGGGCGTTGAATGGCTCGGCGACGATATAGCCAGCGATGCGTTTGCTGGCCAGCGCCGGCGGCATGTCGGACGGCGGCAATACCAGCAGGTTGACTTCGTTGCCGGCCAGCGGCGCATTGGCCGGCTTCGACACCGGGGTCAGGCCGTTGTCGTTGAGCATCTGTTGCAGCACCACGTTGTGGATCGAGTACCAGAACGGGATGGCCACGGTCTTGCCGCCCAGCTGTTTCATGTCGCTGATGTCCGGGGCCACGGTCAGGCCTGAACCGCCCACGTGGTTCCAGGCCACCACCTTGGCCGGCACCTTGCTGCCGTAGCGGGCCCATACGGTCATCGGCGACAGCAGGTGGATGACGTTGACCTGGCCGGAGATGAACGCCTCGATCACCTGCGCCCAGCTGCGCAGCAGCACTGGGCGCTCGGCCTTGATGCCTTCGGCCTCGAACAGGCCGTTGTTGTGCGCCACCAGCAGTGGCGTGGCGTCAGTGATCGGCAGGTAGCCGATACGCACTGGCGCGTCCGGTTCGGCGGCGGCACGGGCCTGCAGGCTCGACAACAACGGCAGTGCTCCGGCGGCCGTGAGCATGGCGCCGAGCTTGAGGAAATCGCGACGCGAAGAAGAGGAACAGCAGTCATCCATGCACATGGACAGCCTCCGAGGGCAACGGGGTTGGGGTTGGTTCGACTGTGCGGCTTGCCCGCCGAAGGGTTTTGAGGATTTCGATGCGCAAGGCGCCCAGTTCCTCGACCCGCTGCGTCCGTGGTTGCGGCAGGTCGATGCGCCACTGGCCGAGGGTATGCGCTGGGTGGTTGCCCAGTAGCAAAACCCGGTCGGACAGCAGCAGGGCTTCGTCGATATCGTGGGTGATCAGCACCGCCGCCGTGTTGTGGGTGGCGATCAGTTGCAGCAGCAGTTGCTGCATGTCGGCCCGGGTCACTTCATCCAACGCGCCGAACGGCTCGTCGAGCAACAGCACTTCGGGCTGGCGGGCCAGGCAGCGGGCCAGCGCGGTGCGCTGGGCCATGCCGCCGGACAACTGCGCCGGGTACTGGCCGCGAGCATGGGCCAGGCCCACGGCAGCAATCGCATGGTCGATGCGTGCGCGGCGTTCGGCGGCGGCGAGTTTTGGCTGGCGGGCGAAGTCCAGGCCGAAGGCGACGTTCTTCTCCAGGCTCAGCCAGGGCAACAGGCTCGGGTCCTGGAAGGCCACCGCCAGGCGTGGGTGCGGGCCCTGCAGCGGCTGGCCGTGCAGGGTCACGCTACCACCGCGGGGCTGCTGCAGGCCGGCCAGTACCCGCAGCAGGCTGGACTTGCCGACCCCGCTGGGGCCGAGGATGGTCACCACTTCGCCGGGTGCCAGCTGCAGGTCGAACTGCGCCAGCACCGCCTGCCAGCCACCCTCGCGCGGGTAGCCCAGGCTGATGTCGCGGGCTTCGAGCAACACTTGGCTCATACCGCGCCCGCCTGGCGTTGCAGTTCGGCGCGCAGTTGCACCAGGCTGGGCGTGACGATCGGCACGAAGGCCGACTCGCGCCAGCGGCGGGCAAAGCCTTCGCCATACTCGCTGAGGTAGGCCTTGCCACCACTGGCCTGCAACTCCAGTTGCACGGCGTCGGCAGCGCTTTCGGCCAGGGTGATGCGCAGCTTGAACAAGGCTGCCGGCTGCTCCTGGAAGCGGCCATCGAGCAGGCCCTGCTTGAGCTCGCTCACGGTGTTTTCCAGGCGCTCGCCGAGCACCTGACGTGCTTCGTCGAGGAACGAGGCACGGCCATGCAGGTGTGCCTGCACTTCCGCCAGCGCCCGCCGCGCCAGGCCAATGGCCATGCCGCACTGCAGCGCCAGGAACGCCGGGCGTACCCGGGGCAGGAACTCACGGGCATTTTCGTGCAGCAACCAGCCACGCTGCAATTGCACCTGGTGGAAGGCCAGTGCCGCGGTGTTGCTCGACTGCAGGCCCATCAGTTGCAGGTCGTCGGAGCGCTCCAGGCCCTGCGCGTCGGACGGAATGGCCAGCACGAACGGTGCACCGCCGGCTTCGTCTTCGATAGCCGCCGCCACCACGAAGCCGCTTTTGCGCAGGTTGGTCACCCAGTGCAGGCGCCCTTCCAGCTGCCAGCCATCAGCTTGCGGGCGCCCGCGCACCTGCAGCGCTTCGATGCCGGACAGGAACTTCATGGCGTTGGACAGCCCAGTGGCGCCGGCCAGTTCGCCAGTCAGCAGGCGCGGCAACAGGCGCTCGCGCAGTGGCTGGTTGGGGCTGTGCAACAGGTATTCGATGAAGGCGCGCTGGCCCCAGCAGACGAACGCCGCTGCCAGCGAGCGGCTGGCGATTGCGGCAATGGCCTCGACCGCGTCGGTCACCTGCCCGCCCGTGCCGCCCAGGGCCGGGTCGACACCTACCCGCAGCAGCTGCGATTCGGCGATTTGCGCCAGCACCAGCTGCGGCTCGCACTGGCCCCGGTCAATGGCCTCGGCATTGGCATCCAGCCAGTGTCGAAATGCACAATCTTGCATGGTCTTGCTCCTTTGAAAACGCCGGGGCCGCTTGGCGGCCCATTCGCGGCACAAGGCCGCTCCTACAACGATCGCGGTACGACCGGTGTCACGCGCGGATCATGCAGAAGGTTGCCAGCGGTACTTGCCGAGCTCGTCATTGAGCGGCGTCTGGGCGAACACATTAGCAAAGTTGCACAGGGTTGCGAGGCTCACGCCCAGAATCACCTCCAAGGCGTTGCCTTCGCTGAAACCGGCTGCGCGGAAGGCCTGGTAAGTGGCCTCGCTGACATTGCCACGGGTGGCGATGACTTCGCGGGCGAACGCGGCCAGGGTTTCATACCGGGCATCGGGCAGCTCGCCACGGGCACGCAGGGCATCGACCACCTCCTGCGGCAGCTTGGCCTTGTTCAGGGCCACGGCCGTGTGGCCGGCCACGCAGAAGTCACAGCCATGCTGGGTGGCGGCAATCAGCTGCACCACTTCACGCTCGGCCAGGCTAAGTTCGGCTTTGCCGTTGAGTGCCGAAACGGTCACGTAGGTTTCCAGCGCCGCCGGGGCATTGGCCAGCACGCCCAGCAGGTTGGGGATGAAGCCGGAATTCTTCTGGGCGTTCTCGAGGAACGGACGGGCCGCTTCCGGGGCGCTCTGCAGCGTGTGTAAAGTAATGCGCGAGGACATGGAGTGGTCTCCTTTGATGGGTGTCACTACAGTCTGTTGGTTATAAGAATTACCCTCCATATTCATCAGTCGCCTTTCCTTGCTCTTGAGTCTTTGCATTAGATGATTTCGTCCAGCCACCTTGTCGATTGGTTATTAGAGGGCCTGGAGCTCGATGCCAGCCTGTTTCATGTGGGCCGCTACTGCGGCGGCTGGCACGCCAGCACCGAAGGCATGGGCCGGGCCAGTTTCCACCTGGTGGTGCAAGGGCATTGCTGGCTGCACATCGACGGCCAGCCCGAGGCACTGCGCCTGGAGGCCGGCGATGCGGTGTTCCTGCTGCGCGACCTCGGCTATCGCCTGGCCAGCGACCAGGACCCGGCCAGTGCCTGCGCCCAGCCACGCCAGCACATGCAGCCCATGGACGCCGATGCGGTCGATGGCGTGGGGCTGGTATGTGGTTTCTTCCACTTCAGGCCGGGCTTGTCGGCGCTGATTGTCGACGGCCTGGCCGACTGGATATTGCTGCGCGCCGATGAACCGTCCGGGCATGCGGCGCGGGCGTTGTTCGAGCTGATCCTGGAGGAATGCCGGCGCGCCACCGGGCCGTCACAGGCGTTGCTGGAGCGGCTGACGCACTTGTTGTTCCTGTATGTGCTGCGCCAGCAGGTGCATGCCGGGCAATCGCTGGGCGGGCTGGTCGCCCTCGCCCGGCAACCGGCGTTTGCCGGGTTGCTGGAGCAGTTGATCGAGCAACCGGGGCAAGCGTGGACGCTGGAAAGCATGGCCACCTGCACCGGGTTGTCGCGGTCGGCGTTTTTCAAGCGTTTCAATGAACTGGCGGGACAGTCGCCGGGGCAAGTACTGCTGGCGTTGCGCATGCGCCATGCCAGCCAGTTGCTGCGGGCGGGGCATACCGTGGAGCAGGTGGGGGCACAGGTGGGGTATCAGTCGGTGGCGGCATTTACCCGGGCGTTCGCCAAGGCGGTGGGGGTGCAGCCGGGGGCGTATCGGCGGCAGCATGAGGGGCGCTGAACGCGTTATTTCTGTACCGGCCTCTTCGCGGGCTCGCCCGCTCCCACAGGTACCCCACAGATTTCAGCAATTGTGCGATTCCTGTGGGAGCGGGCAAGCCCGCGAAGAGGCCGGCACTGGCAGCAGATTCAGACCTGACTGACCGGAATATCCCCTGCCCCTTTGCCCTCCCGCCGCTCACCCATCCAGGCATTGACCTTCTGCCCGAACTCGGCCGGCGCCTTGCGCCCGAACCGCCGCGCCAGATCAAGGATGGTCTGCTGCGCCAAGGCCTCTTCCATGCGCTTCTGCGCACCCAGCATCACCGCATGGATCGCGCAGGTGCCCTCGGTCGCCCAACCCGGCGGCGAACCCTCGAACAGGCTGCAACGCTCGCGAACTTCGCGGCAGTCGAAGATCTTCTTTGGCCCATCGATGGCATTGACGATATCCAGCACGGTGATTTCATCCGACGGCCGCGCCAGTCGGAAGCCGCCACGCACGCCCTCGGTGGCGGCCACCAGCCCGGCACGAGCCAGCTTGGTAAAGACCTTGGCCAGGTACTCCTGCGGTACACCCTGCAACTCCGCCAGGTCGCGCACGCTGGACTCGCGCGAGTCGCCCCGCTCGTCCACCAGGAACAGCAGGCAATGGATACCGTATTCGACGCCAGCACTGTAGAGCGACATATCTATCTCCGACCAATCTTGTCGCAAATAATACGCCGATAGCATCCGCACCGCAAAGCGCAAAGCTGCCGCCGGTCGGCCTTGTTTTTCCCTTAAGCCCAGTAAATACAGCTATTCGAGCCGCGAAATGGTGATGCGGAGTGTCGGCATGTGGAAAAAAAGACTTGCACGCACAAACTACGATCAATACAGTCGTAGTTATTCGAGAGGCACACAACCCGCCCTCGAAGCCCCTTTCGAACCTTGCGGAGCACCTTCATGAAATCGAACATCCTCATCATCGGTGCCGGCTTTGCCGGTGTATGGAGCGCCTTGAGCGCTGCGCGCCTGCTCGATCAGGCCCAGCGTGCCGACATCAACATCAGCGTCCTCGCTCCACAGCCTGAACTGCGCATCCGCCCGCGCTTCTACGAGGCTGACGTGCACGGCATGAAGGCCCCGCTGGGCGAGCTGTTCGAAGCCGTGGGCATTCACTTCATCCCGGGCAACGCCGACAGCATCGATACCGAAGGGCGCAGCGTCAGCTACACCGACGCCCAGGGGCACCGGCAACAGATCGCCTACGACCGCCTGATCCTTGCCGCCGGCAGCCAGGTCGCACGCCCGGCAGTGCCTGGCCTGGCCGAACATGCATTCGATGTCGACCAGATGGAATCGGCCATGCGCCTGGAACAGCACCTGGTCGGCCTGGCCACCCTGCCCGCTTCGCCTGCACGCAACACCGTGGTGGTCTGCGGTGGTGGCTTCACGGGTATCGAAACCGCTACGGAAATGCCTGCCCGCCTGCGTGCCATCCTCGGCGCCAGTGCAGCGGTGCGGGTGGTGGTGGTCGACCGTGGTGCGCAAGTTGGTGCGGCGCTGGGCGCCGGTATCACGCCGTCGATCATCGCCGCCTGCGAACAGGCCGGGGTCGAGTGGAAGGCGGGGGCTTCGGTGGTGGCTGTCGATGCCGGCGGCGTTACCCTGGACAATGGCGAGCATATCGCCAGCAACACCGTGATCTGGACCGTTGGCGTGAAGGCCAGCCCGTTGACCGCACAGGTTGCCGGCGAGCGCGACAACTTCGGCCGGCTGAAAGTGGACGGCCACCTGAAGGTGCTGGGCCAGGACCATGTGTACGCCACGGGCGACACCGCCTGGGCCGCTGTGGACGAACTGGGCAACCACGCCCTGATGACCTGCCAGCACGCCATCCCCATGGGCCGCCACTCCGGCAACAACGCCGCGGCCGACCTGCTCGGCCTGCAGCCGGTGGTGTACCGCCAGCCCAAGTACGTCACCTGCCTGGACCTGGGCGAATGGGGCGCGACGTTCAGCGAGGGTTGGGAGCGCGAACTGAAGCTGCACGGCCAGGAAGGCAAAGACCTCAAGCGCCAGATCAACTCGGTGTGGATCTACCCGCCAGCGGCTGATCGCGCCTTGGCACTGGCCGCTGCCGACCCGCTGATCGCGATCGTCTGACCGCAGCAAACTGACAAAACCGCCACCTGTTGGCGGTTTTGTCTTTTGATGTCATGACATGAAATGACTGTCCGAAAATGATGGCCATATGGCATCATTCAAATCAAAAAGAATTCAAGAGGGTGAAGCACACAACTTAATCCGCAGCGCTTCCAGAGCCTGGCGCCACACCCGGTGACCCGGCCATCCGCCCAAGCTCCTGAGGGCCTGCACGCCACCGTCAAGGAGGATGTCATGCAATTAAGGAATTTGAAGATCGGCATTCGCGCTGCCTGCGTGTTCGCCCTGTTGGGTATCCTGGTCCTGTTCATGGGCCTTGCCGCACTTTATGAAACCCGGCAGATGGACAAGGCCACGGACGAAATCCGGGTCAACTGGATGCCCGCCGTGGTGGCCCTGAGCGAAATCAGCAGCAACCTTGGCCGTGCCCGCGCCCTCACCCTGCGTACCGCACTGGACGACAACCCCAGCGAACGCAGCCGCAACCTGCAGTTGCTCGACGACACCAATGCCGAGATGAAGGATGGCCTGAAGGCATACGAAGGTACCATCACCGCCGCCGATGACCGCGCCCTGTTCGACACCTTCAATAACGCGCACCAGCAATACCTCGAGCTGCAAGCACGCGTACTGAAGGACATTGTTGCTGGCCGCATGGAAGCCGCCAGGCAGCAGATCAACGGCCCCCTGACCCAGCGCGCCGACAGCATGATGCAGGCCATGGCGGCGCTGATCGCCTACAACGGCAAAGGTGCCGAACAGGCCTCGCAGCGCAGCAGCGACGTGGCTGACGAAGCGTTCACCGCGATCATTGTCTCGCTGCTGGTGATCATGCTGGCCCTGGTCGCCATTGCCACCATGCTCACTCGCAGTATCGTCGTGCCGCTGGCCGATGCGGTGAGCGTGGCCGAACGCGTGGCGACCGGCGACCTGACCCAGGACATCCGTGTAATCGGCCGCGACGAACCAGCCTTGCTGCTGCGTGCCCTGGGCCGCATGCAGGGCAGCCTGCGCGACACCATCCGCAAGATCGCCGCCTCGTCCGACCAGTTGGCCTCGGCTTCGGAGGAACTGCACACCGTCACCGAAGACACCAGCCGCGGCCTGCACCAGCAAAGCGCGGAGATCGACCAGGCGGCCACCGCCGTCAACCAGATGACTGCGGCGGTCGAGGAAGTGGCGAACAATGCCGTCAGCACCGCCGACGCCTCGAAGGGCGCCGACCAGACCACCCGGGATGGCCGCGACCGGGTCAACCAGGCACTGGCGTCCATCCACCATCTGGTGGCTGACGTGACCGGTACCTCGACCGAGATCGAACAGCTGGCCAACAATGCCAACGAGATCAGCCGCGTGCTGGACGTGATTGGCGCGATTGCCGGGCAGACCAACTTGCTGGCGCTGAATGCCGCCATCGAAGCGGCCCGCGCCGGCGAGGCGGGCCGTGGCTTTGCCGTGGTGGCCGATGAGGTACGCGCCCTCGCCCACCGTACCCAGCAGTCGACCGCCGAGATCGAGCAGATGATTGCCGGGATCCAGAACGGTACCGAGCGGGCGGTGACGGCGATGCACAGCAGCCAAGGCCGCGCCAGCGGCACGCTGGAGGTGGCGCAAGGCGCCGGTCAGGCGCTGGAGGTGATTGCCGAGGCGATTGCCTCGATCAACCAGCGCAACCTGGTGATTGCAAGCGCCTCGGAGGAACAGGCGCAGGTGGCGCGGGAGGTGGACCGCAACCTGGTGAACATTCGCGACCTGGCGATGCAGACATCGGCGGGGGCCAACCAGACCAGTGCGGCGGCGCAGGATCTGTCGCGGTTGGCGGTGGACCTGAATGGCCTGGTGGCGCAGTTCAAGGTTTGAGCTGAAATAGCCGGGGCCACATCGTGGCCCTTCGCGGGCATGCCCGCTCCCACAGGGAGCTGCACTACTCCTGTGGGAGCGGGCGTGCCCGCGAAGGGGCGCAACGCGACCCCAATACCTGCAACTACTCTCTATCAGTCATTGACACTCACAACCCGCCCCGCCTTCTCGGCAGCCTTGCCCCGGGTCGCCAGGCAGTAATACAGCGGCACCGTCACCAGCAAGCCGAACAGCCACGACAGGTCAGCCCCTTCGACAATATTGGAATACGGCCCCACATACAGCGACGTATTGGCAAACGGCAGCTGCACCAGGATGCCGCAGGCATAGGCAATGATCGCGTGGTGGTTGAAGCGGCCATAGATGCCGCCGTCGGCACTGAAGATCGAGGCGATGTCGTACTGGCCCTTCTTGATCAGGTAGAAGTCGATCAGGTTGATCGACGCCCACGGCACCAGCACCAGCAGCAGTGCCAGGATCAGGCCGATGAACTGGCCGATGAAGTCCGCCGAGGCATTCAGCGCGACCATGCCGCAGCCCACCAGAATCACCGCAGCCAGCACCACCCGCACCTTGATGCTCGGCGTCCACTCGGCGATGAAGGTCTGGATCGCGGTCACGATCGACAGCACCGCGCCATACAGGTTGAGGGCGTTGTGGCTGATGATGTTGAGCAGGAACAGCACCATCAGGATCGGGCCCAGCCAGCCGGTGGCCTGCTTGACCGCGTCCATCGCATCGGTGCCTTCCGGCACGCACAGCACCGCCACCGCACCAAAGCTGAAGCACAGGATGGTGCCCAGGGTAGCGCCGAAGTAGGTGGCCCAGAACGGCTTGGCAATGCCCACTTCACGCGGCAGGTAGCGCGAGTAGTCGGAGGTATACGGCGAGAAGCTGATCTGCCAGATGGTGCCCAGCGACACGGTGGCGATGAAGCCCGACAGGTTGAACGCGCCACGGCTGAAGAAGTCGGCCGGCAGTTCCTGGGCGAACATCATGATGAAACCGGCCAGCAACGCCGAACCCATCACCCAGGTACCGATGCGGTTGAGGATGTGGATGAAGCGGTAGCCGATCACGCCAATGGCGGTGGCACTCAGCGCACCGATCACGATCGCGCCCGGCATCGGCACGCTCGGGGTGATGCCGTGGATGGTCTTGCCCGCCAGGACGATGTTGGAAATGAAGAAGCCGACATAGATCAGCGCGGTGAAGAACACGATCAGCAAGGCGCCGTAGCGGCCGAACTGGCCACGGCTCTGCACCATTTGCGGAATGCCCAGCTGCGGTCCCTGCGCAGAAGCAAGGGCAATGACCACGCCCCCGACCAGATGGCCCAGCACGATGGCGACCAGGCCCCACAACAGGTTCAGGTGGAACACCTGGACCACCATGGCGCCGGTGACGATGGGCAGTGGCGCGATGTTGGTACTGAACCAGAGGGTGAACAGGTCGCGCGCCTTCCCGTGGCGCTCGGCAGGTGGAACGTAATCGACCGTGTGATTCTCGACAAACTGGTGTTGCGACGACGGTTGGGACATAGGATTCAGCTCGAAAGGTCGTTTTTATCTTTGTAAGGAAACCGCATCTAGGCGGCCTCTCAGCTGCGGACCATATTATGGTATTCCAAGCTTTTGACAACACTGATCCGTAGGAAAAAACGCCCACTGATCCGCTCGCGCAACCCCTGCGGCAAACCGCCTCACCGCTCAAAGCCACGTTATACAAGGGCTTGAGCCGTTCATCGCGCAATACCCTCGCTTGAAAATTCCGCTTGCAAAATAGGTATTACGGTATACCATCAGACACATCAACGATAAAAACCGCGGACCACCGCAGCCCTATAGAGGTACACCAGATGATCGACGCAACCGTCTACAAGCATGTCCTGGGCTCCTTCCCGTCCGGCGTTACCGTCATCACCACCCTGGACGACGATGGTTCGGTCGTCGGCCTGACCGCCAGCGCCTTCTCCTCCCTGTCGATGGACCCGCCGCTGGTGCTGTTCTGCCCCAACTACACCTCCGACTCCTACCCCGTGCTGATCAGGCAGAAGCGCTTCGCCATTCATCTGTTGTCCGGTGAACAGCAGGCCGAAGCCTATGCGTTCGCCAAGAAGGGCAAGGACAAGGCCAGTGGCATCGAGTGGTCCCTGAGCGAACTGGGCAACCCGATCCTGGCCGGTGCCACCGCGGTCATCGAATGCGAACTGTGGCGCGAATACGAAGGTGGCGACCACGCCATCATGGTCGGCAAGGTGCACAACCTGATCGTCCCTGAAGAGGCGCCACGGCCGATGGTGTACTGCCGCGGCAAGATGGCCAGCCTGCCGGCCTTTGCCTGAAGCCTATTCTGAATCGAGACCGCTGGTGCCAACCCTGCCAGGCGCCAGCCCCTTTCAAGCGTTGAGGAAAGCCCCATGAAATTTTCGTTGTTCGTGCACATGGAACGTTGGGATGAACAGGTCAGCCACCGCCAGCTGTTCGAAGACCTGACCGAACTGACCCTGATGGCCGAGAACGGCGGTTTCAGCACCGTGTGGATCGGCGAACACCACGCCATGGAATACACCATTTCGCCAAGCCCGATGCCGCTGCTGGCCTACCTGGCTGCGCGCACCGACAAGATCCGCCTGGGCGCCGGCACCATCATCGCGCCGTTCTGGAACCCGATCCGCGTGGCGGGCGAATGCGCCCTGCTCGATGTGATCAGCAATGGCCGCATGGAAGTGGGCCTGGCGCGTGGCGCCTACCAGTTCGAATTCGACCGCATGGCAGGCGGCATGCCGGCCACCGACGGCGGCAAGGCCCTGCGCGAAATGGTGCCGGTGGTGCGCAAGCTGTGGGAAGGCGACTACGCCCATGACGGCGAAGTCTACAAGTTCCCCACCTCCACCAGCGTGCCGAAGCCGTTCAACGCCACCCCACCGATGTGGATCGCCGCCCGCGACCCGGACTCGCACAACTTCGCCGTGGCCAATGGCTGCAACGTCATGGTCACCCCGCTGATGAAGGGTGACGAGGAAGTGCTGGACCTGAAGAACAAGTTCCAGGCTGCCCTGGACAACAACCCGGGCGTGCCACGCCCGCAACTGATGGTGCTGCGCCACACCCACGTGCACAGCCCGGCCGAGCCGGAAGGCTGGAAGGTCGGCGCCCAGGCCATCTCGCGCTTCTACCGCACCTTCGATGCCTGGTTCGGCAACAAGACCACCCCGGTCAACGGCTTCCTCGAGCCGAGCCCGGAATCGAAGTTCGCCGAAGTGCCGGCGTTCGAGCTGGAGAACATCCGCAAGAACACCATGATCGGCACGCCGGAAGAGATCATCGCGCGTATCAAGTACTACCAGGAGCTTGGCGTCGACGAGTTCAGCTTCTGGTGCGACAACAGCCTGCCCCACGCCGAGAAGAAGAAATCGCTGGAGCTGTTCATCAAGGAAGTGGTGCCGGCGTTCGCCTGATTTCCCATTACCTGAAACATTGCGGGACGCGCCCGCTCCCGTGGGCCCTGTGGCCCGCGTGAGCGGGCTTTTTTTTTCAGGGACAGCACAGGCCATGAATGCCGTGCGATCCCTGTGGGAGCGGGCGAGCCCGCGAAAAGGCCAGCACAGAAACCACAGGAATCAAGGCATCAGGCCACCTTTCGTCCCCTCGCAAGAGAAATTTCCAGCCACCTCTTGCACAACAAATATTATGGTATACCATCAGACAACAAGAGCTGATAACCCTCACCAGGAGCCACCCATGAGTTTCGAAATCCGCAAGATCGTCACCTACTCCGAAGAGACCCGCATCGAAGGCGGCAAGGCCACCGACAAGCCGGTGACCATGGTCGGCCTGGCCGTCGTGATCAAGAACCCATGGGCCGGTCGCGGTTTCGTTGAAGATCTGAAGCCGGAAATCCGTGCCAACTGCTCGGACCTGGGTGCCCTGATGGTCGAGCGCCTGACTGCAGCCATCGGCGGCGCCGACAAGATCGAAGCCTACGGCAAGGCCGCAGTCGTCGGTGCCGACGGCGAAATCGAACACGCCTCGGCGGTGATCCACACCCTGCGCTTCGGCAACCACTACCGCGAAGCGGTACAGGCCAAGAGCTACCTGAGCTTCACCAACAAGCGCGGCGGCCCGGGCACCTCGATCCAGATCCCGATGATGCAGAAGGACGACGAAGGCCTGCGCTCGCACTACATCACCCTGGAAATGCAGATCGAAGATGCCCCGCGCGCCGATGAAATCGTCGTGGTCCTGGGCGCCTCCGACGGCGGCCGCCTGCACCCGCGCATCGGCAACCGCTACATCGACCTGGAAGAACTGGCTGCCGAAAAAGCCAACGCTCAATAACAACAACCAAGACGGGCCGGGGCGTGGCGTGCTTACCCGCCGCGCCCGACCTTCAAGGAGCGCCCTCCATGATTCAGCCTGTCGCTGAACGCACACCCGCCGGCACCAGCTACCTGTCCGTCGGCCAGGGCCAACCCGTGGTACTGATCCACGGCGTGGGCCTGAACAAGGAAATGTGGGGCGGTCAGTTCGTTGGCCTGGCCAACGACTACCGCGTCATCGCCTACGACATGCTCGGCCACGGCCAGAGCGCACTGCCGGCCGCCGACATCGGCCTGGAAGGCTATGCCGCCCAGCTCGCCGAACTGCTCGACCACCTGCAGATCGCGCAAGCCACCGTGATCGGCTTCTCCATGGGCGGCCTGGTCGCCCGGGCGTTCGCCCTCGAATACCCACAGCGCCTGGCTGCACTGGTAGTGCTCAACAGCGTGTTCAACCGCACCCCCGAGCAGAGTGCCGGCGTTATCGCCCGCGCCGCCCAGGCTGCGCAGCTGGGCCCCGACGCCAACGTCGACGCCGCGCTCGACCGCTGGTTCAGCCGTGAATACAAGGCTGCCAACCCGGCGCAGGTCGCCGCCATTCGCCAGGTGCTGGCGAGCAACGACCCGCAGGGCTACCACACCACTTATTCGCTGTTCGCCACCCAGGACATGTACCGCGCCGCCGACCTGGCCAGTATCCAGGTGCCGACGCTGATCGCCACCGGCGAACTCGACTCGGGCTCCACCCCGGCCATGACCCGCCAGCTCGCCGCCAGCATTCCTGGCGCGCACAGCGTGGTCCTCGCCGAGCAACGGCATATGATGCCGGTGGAAGCACCGCGTGAAGTCAACAAGATGCTGCTGGACTTCCTCGCGCAAGCCCGCACCCTCACCGAATCCGCCAAGGGGATTGTTGCATGACCCTCGTTCGTTTCCAGATGTGCATCGACGGCCAATGGCGCGATGCCCAGAGCGGCAAGACCTTCGACAGCCTCAACCCGGCCACCGCCCAGCCCTGGGCGCAACTGCCCGACGCCGACGAGGCCGATGTGGAACTGGCCGTGCAGGCCGCCCAGCGTGCCTTCGACAGCAAGGAGTGGCGCAGCATCACCGCCACCGCGCGCGGCAAGCTGCTGCGTCGCCTGGGTGACCTGATTGCCGAAAACAAGGAACACCTGGCCCAGCTGGAAAGCCGTGACAACGGCAAGCTGATCCGCGAAACCCGCGGCCAGGTCGGCTACCTGCCGGAGTTCTTCCACTACACCGCAGGCCTTGCCGACAAGCTTGAAGGCGGCACCCTGCCGCTGGACAAGCCCGACCTGTTCGCCTACACCGTGCACGAGCCGATCGGCGTGGTGGCCGGGATCATCCCGTGGAACAGCCCGCTATACCTCACCGCAATCAAGCTGGCCCCGGCCCTGGCCGCCGGCAACACCATCGTGCTCAAGCCGTCCGAGCACGCCTCGGCGACCATCCTCGAGCTGGCCCGCCTGGCCCTCGAGGCCGGCTTCCCGGCTGGTGTGGTCAACGTGGTCACCGGCTACGGCCCCAGCACCGGCGCGGCGCTGACCCGCCACCCGCTGGTGCGCAAGATCGCCTTCACCGGCGGCGCCGCCACCGCCCGCCACGTGGTGCGCAGCAGCGCCGAGAACTTCGCCAAGCTGTCGCTGGAGCTGGGCGGCAAGTCGCCGAACATCATCTTCGCCGATGCCGACCTGGACAGCGCCATCAACGGCGCCGTGGCCGGCATCTATGCCGCCTCCGGGCAAAGCTGCGTGGCCGGCTCGCGCCTGCTGGTGCAGGACGAGATCTTCGACGAGTTCGTCGAACGCCTGATCGCTCGCGCCAAGCGCATCCGCATCGGCAACCCGCAGGACGATGCCAGCGAAATGGGCCCCATGGCCACCGCGCAACAGCTGGCCGTGGTCGAAGGCCTGGTGGCCGCGGCCAAGGCAGAAGGCGCCAAGCTGCACATGGGCGGCAAGCGTGCCGAAGTCGAGGGTGACGGCTGGTTCTACGAGCCGACCCTGTTCGAGTGCGACAGCAACTCGATGACCATCATGCAGGAGGAGGTGTTCGGCCCGGTTGCCGCGGTAATCCGCTTCAAGACCGAGGAAGAGGCCCTGGCCATCGCCAACGACTCGCAGTTCGGCCTGGCCGCCGGCATCTGGACCCGCGACCTGGGCCGTGCCCACCGCCTGGCCCGCGACGTGCGTTCGGGGATCATCTGGGTCAACACCTACCGTGCCGTGTCGGCCATGGCGCCGATCGGTGGGTTCAAGAACAGCGGCTACGGCCGTGAGAGCGGCATCGATTCGGTGCTGGCCTATACCGAGCTGAAGACCGTGTGGATCAACCTGTCCACCGCGCCGATGCCCGACCCGTTTGTGATGCGCTAAGAGGTAGCACGAGATGATCGAACCAGGCATCTACAAAGACGTGATGGGCTCCTTCCCGTCCGGCGTCACGGTGGTCACCACCCTCGACGCCGACGGTGGCATCGTCGGCATCACCGCCAGCGCGTTCAGCGCGCTGTCGATCGACCCGGCGCTGGTGCTGTTCTGCCCCAACTACGCATCCGACACCTACCCCATCCTGCGTGACAGCAAGCAGTTCGCGATTCACCTGCTGTCCGCCGACCAGACCGCCGAGGCCTATGCCTTCGCCGGCAAGGGCAAGGACAAGGCCAAAGGCATCGACTGGCACCTGAGCGAGCTGGGCAACCCGCTGCTGGCCAAGGCCACGGCGATCATCGAGTGCGAACTGTGGCGCGAGTACGACGGCGGTGACCACGCGATCATCGTCGGCGCGGTGAAGAACCTGGTGCTGCCGGCCGAGCCGGTAACCCCGATGGTCTACCACAAGGGCAAGCTGGGCGCCCTGCCGCCCCTGGGCTGATAGACCGCTTTGGCTTCTTCGCGGGCTCGCCCGCTCCCACAGGTACTGCGCAGGTTTCAGCACCTGTGCAATCCCTGTGGGAGCGGGCAAGCCCGCGAAGAAGCCAACACCGATGACCCTGTTTTGATCCGGAGTACTGCACATGAGCAATGAAAAGTACGAAAAAGGCCTGCAGATCCGCACCCAGGTACTGGGCGAGGACTACGTCAACCGCTCGATCCAGAACGCCGACGACTTCACCAAGCCGTTGCAGGAGCTGGTCACCGAATACTGCTGGGGCCACGTCTGGGGCCGCGAAGGCTTGTCGCTCAAAGAGCGCAGCATGATAAACTTGGCCATGATTTCCGCGCTCAACCGGCCCCACGAGCTCAAGCTGCACATTCGCGGCGCCTTGCGTAATGGCCTGAGCCGTGAACAGATTCGCGAGATCCTGCTCCAGGTCGGCATTTATTGCGGCGTGCCCGCGGCGGTGGACAGTTTCCGCCTGGCCCGCGAAGCGTTCGCTGAAGCCGATGCGGAGTCAACCCGTTAACACCGGGCTGTTCGAACCCACGCAAGGAGCACCCAAGGTTCGTGGTGCTGTTGCGGTTGCGGCCGGGCAGCCTCTTTAAGAGCGCACTTGATGAAACGCCAGCCACTCGACGACAGCTTCAAGGTCAACCGCAACCCCGTTACCCTGCGCGAAATCGTGCTCGACAAGCTGCGCGCCGCGATCATGAACTTCCACCTGCTGCCAGGCGACCGCCTGGTCGAGCGCGACCTCTGCGACCGCCTCGGCGTCAGCCGCACCTCGGTGCGTGAAGCCCTGCGCCACCTCGAATCCGAAGGCCTGGTGGAATTCGCCGACGCCAAGGGCCCGCGCGTGGCCATCATCACCCTGGAAGACGCCCGCGACATCTACGAGCTGCGCTGCGTGCTCGAAGGCCTGATCGTGCAGCTGTTCACCCTCAACGCCAAGGCCAAGGACATCCGCGCCCTGGAACGCGCGCTGGAGGTCAACCGCGAAGCCCTCGAGGAAGGCGAACTGCAACAGGTGCTGGACTCGGTACAAGGCTTCTACGATGTGCTGCTGGAAGGCTCCGGCAACCAGGTGGCGGCCCAGCAGCTGCGCCAGTTGCAGGCGCGCATCAGCTACCTGCGCGCCACCTCGGTGTCGCAGGAGAACCGCCGCGGCGCCAGCAACCGCGAAATGGAAAAGATCGTCGAGGCGATCAAGAGCGGCGACCCGCTGGTTGCCCACCAGGCCTCGGTCGACCACGTCCGCGCCGCCGCCAAGGTGGCCCTGGACTACCTGCGCCAGAAGCAGGATGACAACGTCAAGGTGCGCGAGATGGTCGAGCCCCTGGCCTTGAAGGACCCACGCATATAAGCCACCCACAGGCCACCGATCATGCCCAACGCCCCGCGCTACTGCCCGCACTGCACCACGGAACTGGCCCGGGGCGTTCCCACTGGCGACACCCACGAACGCCTGCACTGCACCGGCTGCGGCTACATCCACTACATCAACCCGAAGATCATCGCCGGCTGCATCATCGAGCGTGATGGCAAGTACCTGCTGTGCCAGCGCGCCATCCCGCCGCGCCCCGGCACCTGGACCTTGCCGGCCGGGTTCATGGAGGCCGGCGAAACCACCGAGCAGGCGGCCCTGCGCGAGGTCTGGGAAGAAAGCGGCGTACGTGCCGAAATCGTCTCGCCGTACTCGATCTTCAGCGTCCCGAAGATCAGCGAGGTCTACATCATCTTCCGCGCCATCGCCACCGAGGAAACCGGGCAGTACGGGGTGGAAACGCTGGAGTACAGGTTCTTCGAACCGGACGAGATCCCGTGGGACGAGATCTACTACCCGGCAATCCGGCAGATTCTCGAGCGCTATATCCTCGAGCGGCAGGCCGGGGTTTATGGCATCTACATGGGCAATGACGACACAGGCAAGGTGCACTTCATTCGCTAGCCTGTACCGGCCCTATCGCCGGCAAGCCAGCTCCCACCTGGACCGCATCGACTTCAAGTCATGCGCAGTCCTGTGGGAGCTGGCTTGCCGGCGATAGGGCCGGTACAGCCACCAAAAATTCTCGCCAAACGTCTATTCTGGATGCACCCTTAAGGCCTTACGCAAAAGGACCGGCAGAGCACATGGCAAAATGGCTAGACGGCGGCGGGCTGATGGCCGAGCGCATCCGCAACCACGATTGGGCCGCCACCACACTGGGCCCGCTGCAGCACTGGCCCGACCCGCTGAAAACCAGCCTGGCCCTGTGCCTGGCCTCGCGCTTCCCACAAGCTGTGCTCTGGGGCCCTGACCTGCTCACCCTGCACAACGACGCTTTCTCGCAGATACTCGGGCAAAAGCCCTCGGCCCTGGGCATCCCCTTCCGCGCCGTGTGACAGGAAGCCTGGGCCGACATCGGCCACATGGCCAACCGCGCTCTGGCCGGCGAGGCGGTGTTCATCGAAGACTTCCCGCTCGTCATCGACCGCAACGGCAGCCCCGAACGGGCCTATTTCACCTTCTGCTACAGCCCCATCCGCGACCATGACGGCAAGGTGCTGGGCATGCTCGATACAGTCACCGAAACCACCGCCAGCGTGCTCGCCAACCAGCGCCTGAAATTCCTCGACGACCTGGGCCGTGCCGTGGCCGACGCCACCGACCCGGACCAGATCCTTGCCACTACCACGCGCATGCTGGTCGAGCACCTGCAACTGTCGAGTTGCGCCTATGCGGTGATGGAGCCCGACGAAGACGGTTTCACCATCTGCGGTGACGCCGTGGCGCCCGGC
Organism: Pseudomonas sp. UBA6753; assembly: GCF_002453565.1. Classification (NCBI taxonomy): domain Bacteria; kingdom Pseudomonadati; phylum Pseudomonadota; class Gammaproteobacteria; order Pseudomonadales; family Pseudomonadaceae; genus Pseudomonas; species Pseudomonas sp. UBA6753. The sequence goes on from NZ_DKHD01000045.1 coordinate 160,241, forward strand.
TCGCCGCATCTGTTGGGCCGCTATCGCTTGCAGGATTTCGGCGAGCTGGCGCTCGGCCGCCTGCGCAGTGGCCTGCCGTTGGTCATCCAGGACAACCTGAGCGAGCTGTCCCCGGAGGAAGCTGCCACCTTCCAGGCCATCGGCATTACCGCGACCATTTGCATGCCCCTGATCAAAGGCGGCCGGCTGACCGCGCTGATGGCCATCCACGACAAGGCGCCACGGGAGTGGACCCACTATGAACAGGCGCTGATCAGCGAAGTCACCGAGCGCTCCTGGGCGCATGTCCAGCGGGTGCAGGCCCACACCGAAGTGCGCGAGGCCATGGCGGCACTGGAGGCGCTGAATGCCACCCTCGAACAGCGCGTCGACGAACGCACCACCCAGCTGCTGCATACCGAAGCCGTGCTGCGCCAGGCCCAGAAGCTCGAAGCCATCGGCCAGCTGACCGGCGGCGTGGCCCATGACTTCAACAACCTGCTGACCATCATTCGCTCGTCGCTGCATTTTCTGCAGCGCCCCAACCTCGATGCACAGCGCCGCGAGCGCTACCTCAAGACCATGTCCGACACTGTCGACCGCGGTACCAGGCTGACCGGCCAGTTGCTGGCCTTCGCCCGCCGCCAGGCCCTGAGCCCGCAAGTGTTCGAGGCCGGGCCACGGCTGGAAGCCATGGCCGACATGCTCGACACGGCCACCGGTGCGCGGATCCAGGTCGAGCTGCAGTTACCGCAGGCGCCTTGCCATATCCGCGCCGACCTCAACCAGCTGGAAACCGCGGTAATCAACCTGATGCTCAACGGCCGCGATGCCATGGCCGGCGAAGGCACCTTGCAGCTGCGCCTGCAGGCCGACCAGCGCCTGCCCGCCCTGCGCGGCCAGGCGCCACAGCCGGGCCAGTTCGCGGCGATTTCGGTGAGCGACAGCGGTGTCGGCATTGCCGCCGAACTGCTGGAGCGCATCTTCGACCCGTTCTTCACCACCAAGGCACCGGGTGAAGGCACCGGGCTCGGGCTGTCGCAGGTGTTCGGTTTTGCCAAGCAGTCCGGGGGTGATGTGCAGGTGAACAGTGTCCCGGGCCAGGGCACCACCTTTACCTTGTACCTGCCCCAGGAGCCGCCGCCTGAGGCCTAGCGGTCAGCGCCGCCCTTCGGCCAGCATGCGCACGGCCAGGCCCGCCAGCACCGTACCCATCAGCCAGCGCTGAACCTGCTGCCACAGCGGGCGACCGGCGAGGAATACGGCGATGGACCCTGCCATGATCGCGATCAGTGCATTGACCGAAACGCTGATGGCGATCTGCGTCGACCCCAGCACCAGCGACTGCAGCAGCACGCTGCCATGCCCAGGCTCGATGAACTGCGGCATCAACGACAGGTACATGACGGCGATCTTGGGGTTGAGCAGGCTGGTGGCAAAGCCCATGGTGAACAGCCGCCGCGGGCTGTCGGCAGGCAGGTCGCGAACCTGGAACGGCGAACGACCACCAGGGCGCAGCGCCTGCCAGGCCAGGTACAACAGGTACAGCGCGCCACCGATGCGCAGCGCGTCGTAGGCAAAAGGCACGGCCATCACCAAGGCGGTGATACCCAGCGCGGCGCAGAACATGTAGATGACGAAGCCCAGGGCCACACCACCCAACGAAATCAGCCCGGCCTTGCGGCCCTGGCAGATCGAGCGGGAGATCAGGTAGATCATGTTCGGCCCTGGGGTCAGGACCATGCCGAGGCAGATCAGGGCGAAGGTGAGCAGTTGCGTGGTTTCGGGCATGGGGCACATCCTGGTTGTGCGTTGGAGTGCTGCGAGTTTATCCGAGGCTTTGTCTATCGTCTGTACTGGCCTCATCGCCGGCAAGCCAGCTCCCACAAGTACCCCGCATGGCTCAGGCCCGGCATTGAACCGGTGGGAGCTGGCTTGCCGGCGATGAGGCCAGTGAATTCAACTTATTTGACCCGCTATCAAGCCCAGGGCCACCGTGATCATCGCCACCCCCGACACCCGCCCGACCAGCTTCGCCGCCCCCGGCCGGGTGCTCAGCACGGCTTTGGCGCCATAACCGACCAGCGAGTAGATCACCAGCGAGCTGCACAGGTGCACCAGGCCCAGCAGCAAGATCTGCAACGGCACCGGCCAGCTCGACTGCGGGTCGGTGAACTGCGGCAACAGCGCCAGGAACAGCAGGAACACTTTCGGGTTCAGGCCACTGACGCAAAACCCTTTCAATGCCCAGCGGGACCCCGACTCCCCCGCACCATCCTGCCCGGCCGCCGGCAATGCCGGGCTCAGCAGCAGGTTGCCACCCAGCCACAGCAGGTAGCTGCACCCCGCCAGGGTCAGCAAGGTCAGCGCCAGCGGGTGGCCGGCCAGCAGGCTGCCGACCCCGGCCGCCACCACCAGGGTCGCAAGGAAATGCCCCGACAACATCCCCGCCACCGCGGGCATCACCCAGCGCCCGCGCATGCCGGCCGAAATGGCGTAGGCCCAGTCCGCGCCCGGGGTAATCACGAACAGCATCGACACGGCCCAGAACGCCGTCAGAACACTGAGAGCCACTTGAATCTTCCTTTGTCCACTGCTTTGGGATGACGAAAGATTACGGATTCCGTCGAGGGATTTTCTTTCGTATATTCCCCAACAGACCTCAATTACTGGAAGATCCTTCTCGATGGACAGGACTGATCGAAAAATCCTTGCCGAACTGCAAAAAGACGGTCGGCTATCGGTGACCGAGCTGGCAGACCGTGTGGGGCTGAGCCTGTCGCCCTGCCATCGGCGCTTGAAGGCGCTGGAGGAATCAGGGGCGATTCTTGGCTATCACGCCCGCCTGGCGCCAAGCGCCCTGGGGCTGAACTTTGCCGCGCTGGTGTTCGTGACCCTGCGCGAAGTCACTCGCCAGCCGGTAGCGGACTTTGAAGCGGCGCTGGCCGAAATCCCGCAGATCGTCGAGGCGCAGCGGCTGTTTGGCGACCCGGATTACCTGCTGCATGTGGTGGCCAAGGATTTGCCGGCGTTCCAGAAGCTGTATGACGAGCAGCTGACCAGCATTCCCAATGTGAAGCGGTTGAGTTCGACCCTGGTGATGAAAGAGGTGATACAGGATCGGTTGTTGCCGATGTAGCGTTGTTGCCTGTGCCGGCCCTTTCGCGGGCTCGCCCGCTCCCACAGGTGCACCACAGAACCTGTGGGAGCGGGCAAGCCCGCGAAAGGGCCGGCACAGGCAACCATTCAACTGCCCTGAAAATGCGCACACCGCACCACCACCGCCCACCACAATCTACCTGTCTCCCCGCCAGCCCCTCTAGCCCAAGCCCTCCCGCCCCCTGGCACCCTCCTTGCTACCGTCCCCCGCTTAACCTTTTGTCAGCCTTAGGTTTTTTAAGGTTTATGGGCACATATTTACTAATTTCTCGTTATCCCCGCGCCCCGCATCATCGCTCCAACAAGAACGCGTCGCCCTTCGCCGGCACGCCCCCGGGCAGCTCCCGATGCCCTACCTTGCCTTGGAGTCAGTCATGACCAGTGCAGCCAATTCGGCACCCCTCATAGAAAAACACACGATCGGCTACGTGCCCCCGCAAGACCGCCATGGAAAGGTAAGGGATCTGTTCACACTGTGGTTCGGCGGCAACATCGCGCCGCTGCCCATCGTCACAGGCGCGCTGGGCGTGCAACTGTTCCACCTGAACCTGGTCTGGGGCATCGTCGCCATCCTGGTCGGCCACCTGGTCGGTGGCGTACTGATGGCGCTGCACTCGGCCCAGGGCCCACAGATGGGCATCCCGCAGATGATCCAGAGCCGCGCCCAGTTCGGCTCGCTCGGCGCGCTGCTGGTGGTGGTGATCGCCGGGGTCATGTACATCGGCTTCTTCGCCTCCAACATCGTCCTCGCCGGCACGTCGCTGCACGGCGTGGTCGATGCCGTGCCGGTACCGGTGGGCATCGTCATCGGTGCGCTGGGCTCGGGCATCATCGGCATCATCGGCTACCGCTTCATCCACGTGCTCAACCGCATCGGCACCTGGGTGCTGGGTATCGGCATCGTGGTCGGCTTCGGCTACATCTTCAGCCACGTGCAGAGCGACGACTTCCTCACCCGCGGCGGCTTCAACCTGGCCGGCTGGCTGGCCACCGTGTCGCTGGCGGCGCTGTGGCAGATCGCCTTTGCACCCTACGTGTCGGACTACTCGCGCTACCTGCCGGCGGACGTGAAGGTCAGCTCGACGTTCTGGACTACCTACCTGGGCTCGGCCCTGGGTTCGAGCCTGTCGTTCATCTTCGGCGCCGTCGCGGTGCTGGCGATCCCGGCCGGCATGGACACCATGGACGCGGTCAAGCTGGCCACCGGCACCCTCGGCCCGATCATGCTGGTGCTGTTCCTGCTTAGCGTGATCAGCCACAACGCCCTCAACCTGTATGGCGCAGTGCTGTCGATCATCACCCTGGTGCAAACCTTCGCCCACCGCTGGATCCCCACCGCCAAGAGCCGCGCCGTGCTGTCGCTGGTAGTGCTGACGGCCTGCTGCGTGGTGGCGGTGTTCGCCTCGGCGGACTTCATCGGCCACTTCGTCGACATGGTGCTGGTGCTGCTGGTGGTGCTGGTGCCGTGGACAGCGATCAACCTGATCGACTTCTATGCCATCCACAAGGGTGACTACGATATCCAGTCGATCTTCCAGGTCGATGGCGGCATCTACGGGCGCTAAAACCCGCAGGCGCTGATCGCCTATGCCGTGGGCATCGTGGTGCAGATCCCGTTCATGAACACGCCACTGTATGTCGGGCCGATTTCCGAGCATATCAACGGAGCGGACCTGTCGTGGCTGGTGGGGCTGGCAGTTACTTCGCCGCTGTACTGGTGGCTGGCCAGCCGTGACAGCGCCTACCGTCGCCGGCAGATGAGTGCCAAGGTGGCCATGGGGCACTGATTCAACCAGTGCCGGCCTCTTCGCGGGCTTGCCCGCTCCCACAGCGACACCACAGCCTTCGAGGCCGGTGACATTCCTGTGGGAGCGGGCAAGCCCGCGAATAGGCCGGTACAGGCAACACATCAATCAGAGGTTGTAGGCCCGCTCATTGTGCTCCGCCAGGTCCAGCCCCTGTTCTTCCTCCTCCCGGCTGGCCCGCAGCCCGATGGTCAGCTTGATCACCCCCAGAATCGCCCAACTCACCACAAAGCAATACACGAAGGTGAACGCCACCCCCTTCACCTGCACCAATGCCTGCCCGACCGGTGACGCACCCTCCACATAGCCGCCCAACGAAGGCGAGGCAAATACCCCGGTAAGGATCGCGCCGACCATTCCGCCCACGCCATGCAGGCCGAACACATCCAGGCTGTCGTCGTAGCCCAGCGCCTGCTTCAACCGGGTCACGGCAAAGAAACAGATGGCCCCGGTCAACAGCCCGATCACCAGCGCGCCCAGCGGCCCGACAAATGCACAGGCCGGGGTAATCCCGACCAACCCTGCCAAAGCCCCTGAAGCCGCACCCAAGGCCGTCGGCCGACCATGCGCCACCTTCTCGGTCAGCAACCAGCCGACAATCCCCGCACAGGCCGCCACCATGGTCGCCAGCATCACCACCCCCGCCGCCTGGTTGGCCGCCAGCCCCGAGCCGACGTTGAAGCCGAACCAGCCCACCCACAGCAACCCGGCGCCCACCAGGGTGAAACCGAGGTTGTGCGGCGGCATGGCCACCTGCGGATAGCCCTTGCGCTTGCCCAGCATCAACGCCGCAACCAGCGCTGCCACACCGGAGTTGATATGCACGGCGGTACCACCGGCAAAGTCCAGCACGCCCCAGTTGACCATCAACGCCCCCGGCCCGCCCCAGACCATATGCGCGATCGGCGCGTACACCAGCACGAACCAGGCGGCCATGAACAGCAACGAAGCACTGAACTTCATGCGCTCGGCAAAACCACCGGCAATCAGCGCCGGGGTGATGATGGCGAAGGTCAGCTGGAACACCGCGAACACGCCTTCGGGGATGCTACCGACCAGGCTGTCATGGCCGATGTCCAGCATCAGCGCCTTGTCCAGCCCGCCGATGAAGCTGTTGACGGTCAACTGCCCCTCGACCATGCCGGTGGTGTCTACCACCAGGCTGTAGCCGAACAGCACCCAGAGAATGCCGATCACCCCGGCAACGGCGAACAGCTGGGTGAAGACCGAGAGGAAGTTCTTGGCCCGCACCATGCCACCGTAGAACAGTGCCAGGCCCGGGATGCACATCATCAGCACGAACATCGCGGCGCAGATCATCCAGGCGGTGTTGCCGGTGTCCAGGGTGGGGTCGGCGGCGTGGGCCCGGGTGGTCAGGGCTAACAACATTACAGCGAGGGTGAGGTGCTTCATGGAGTCACTCCTGTGTGAATGGTGGGGGTGCCCTGGGGCTGCCTTGCAGCCCATCGCGACACAAGGCCGCTCCTACACGGGGGCGATACGCGGTCACCGGTAGGAGCGGCCTTGTGTCGCGAAAGGGCCGCAAAGCGGCCCCCGACGGTCAACTCAATACTGCGCCTGCCCCGGCACCCAGGCGGTCCCCGCCAACGGCACTCGCGCCATCGCCGCTGCCTCCACGGTCAACGCCACCAGGTCCTCCGGGTCGAGGTTGTGCAAGTGCGACTTGCCACACGCCCGCGCCATGGTCTGCGCCTCCAGCACCAGCACCCGCAGGTAGTTGGCCAGGCGGCGCCCGGCCTCCTCCGGGTTCAGGCGCCTGGCCAGTTCCGGGTCCTGGGTGGTAATGCCGGCCGGGTCGCGGCCGTTCTGCCAGTCGTCATAGAAACCGGCCGCCGAGCCGATCTTCTTCAGTTCGGCATCCAGCCGCGGGTGGTTGTCACCCAGCGCGATCAGCGCCGCAGTGCCAATGGCCACCGCATCAGCCCCGAGGGCCATGGCCTTGGCCACGTCGGCACCGTTGCGAATACCACCGGAAACGATCAGCTGCACCTTGCGGTGCATGCCCATTTCCTGCAGCGCCTGCACTGCCTGCGGAATGGCCGGCAGGATCGGGATGCCGACGTGTTCGATGAACACTTCCTGAGTCGCGGCAGTACCGCCCTGCATGCCGTCGAGCACGATCACATCGGCACCTGCCTTCACCGCCAGCTTTACGTCGTAGTACGGGCGGCTGGCGCCGATCTTCACGTAGATGGGTTTTTCCCAGTCGGTGATCTCGCGGATCTCGGCAATCTTGATCGCCAGGTCATCCGGGCCGGTCCAGTCCGGGTGGCGGCAGGCGCTGCGCTGGTCGACGCCGATCGGCAAGGTGCGCATGCCGGCCACGCGCTCGGTCACCTTCATGCCCAGCAGCATGCCGCCACCGCCCGGCTTGGCACCCTGGCCGAGGACGATCTCGATGGCATCGGCCTTGCGCAGGTCGTCGGGGTTCATGCCGTAGCGCGACGGCAGGTACTGGTACACCAGGTGCTGCGACTGGCCGCGTTCCTCCGGGGTCATGCCGCCGTCGCCCGTGGTGGTGCTGGTGCCGGCGATGGTCGCACCACGGCCCAGCGCCTCTTTGGCGTTGGCCGACAACGCGCCGAAACTCATGCCGGCGATGGTCACCGGAATTTTCAGGTGGATCGGCTTCTTGGCGAAGCGGGTGCCCAGCAGCACATCGGTGCCGCATTTTTCGCGGTAGCCTTCCAGCGGGTAGCGCGACACGCTGGCACCCAGCAGCAGCAGGTCGTCGAAGTGCGGCACGCGGCGCTTGGTGCCGCCGCCGCGGATGTCGTAGATGCCGGTTTCGGCGGCACGCTGGATTTCCTGGATGGTCAGGCGGTCGAAGGTGGCCGACTCACGCAGTACTGGTGGGAATTGCTCGCTCATGGGAATGCTCCTGGATCAGTACGCGCTGGCGTTGTCGACTTTGAAGTTGTACAGCTGGCGAGCCGAGCCGTAGCGTTTGAAATCGGCAGCCTTGTGGTCCAGGCCGGCCTTGTTCAGCAGTTCCTGCAGCTCTTGCAGGTGCTCGGCGCGCATCTCTTTCTCGATGCAGTCCGAGCCCAGCGACTGCACCGCACCCTTGACGTAGATGCGCACCTCGTACAGCGAATCGCCCAGCGCATCGCCGGCATCGCCACACACCACCAAACGCCCGGCCTGGCCCATGAAGCAGCTCATGTGGCCGATGCTGCCGCCGACGACGATATCCACGCCCTTCATGGAAATACCGCAACGCGCGCCGGCGTCGCCCTCGATCACCAGCAGCCCGCCATGGGCGGTGGCGCCGGCGGCCTGGGAGGCGCTGCCCTTGACCCGCACCGAGCCGGACATCATGTTCTCGGCCACGCCGACACCGACGTTGCCATGCACGGTGACACTGGCCTGCTGGTTCATGCCGGCGCAGTAGTAGCCGGCGTGGCCTTCGATATCCACGGCCACGGCGGCGTTGATGCCCACGGCCAGGTTGTGCTTGCCGTCGGGGTGGGTCACCCGCCATTCGTGGTCCTGCACCTCACCGTGCAAGGACTGGTTGAGGACACGCACCGAGGTGCTGGAAAGGTCGATCGTCTTCATGTGGTTCTCCAGTGGTTCGGTGGCAGGTCAGGCGCTTTCGCGTTCCCAGACGTACAGGGTGGCCGGGGCCGGTTCCCAGACCTTGGCGTTCTCGATGCCCGGCAGGCTGGCCAGCGCCTGATACTCCGAGGCCATGGCCACGTAGTCGTCGGTCTCGGCCAGCACGGCGGGCTTGCAGGCGATCGGGTCGCGGATCACGGCAAAGCCGTTGCGGGTGCCGATGGCGAAGGTGAAGAAGCCGTCCAGGTCTTCCAGGGCGCCATCCAGGGCCTGGGCCAGGCTGTCGCCCTGCTGCAGGCGCCAGGTCAGGTAGCCGGCGGCCACTTCGGTGTCGTTGTCGGTCTCGAAACTGATGCCTTCGCGCTTGAGCTCCTGGCGCAGGCGGAAGTGGTTAGACAGCGAGCCGTTGTGCACCAGGCACAGGTCGGCGCCGGTGGAGAACGGGTGGCTGCCTTCCATGGTCACGGCGCTTTCGGTGGCCATGCGGGTATGGCCGATGATGTGGCTGCCTTTCATGCCGGCCAGGCCGAAGCGGCTGGAGATTTCCGCCGGCAGGCCCATGCCCTTGAGGATCTCGATGCTCTGCCCGGCGCTCATGATGCGCACGTCAGGGGCCAGTTCGCTCAAAGCCTGGCGGGCCGATGCCTCGTTGGTGTGCACCTTGAGCACGGCGGCGCTGGCGTTCTGGAACCAGTCCAGCGAGCAGCCCAGGCGCCCTTCCAGCTGGCCCATCAGCGCCGCCCAGGGGTAGTTGATGTCAGTGGCCTGCAGGGTCAGCTTGACCCAGCCATCGGCCACTTCGTCGCCGTAGATGGCAAAGCCGGCGCTGTCCGGGCCACGGTCGGTCATGGCTTCGAGCATGGGTTCGAAGAGCTTGCCGAGCTGGGCTTCCAGCTCGGGTTTTTTCAGGTACAGACCTACGATTCCACACATGGTGATGCTCCTTACTAGGCAGTGGGCGACCGCGTTCGTGCTGGCCGCCCAAGGGATTGGGGGCGGTCAGAAGAATTCGGTGTAACGCTGGATTTCCCAGTCGGAGACGTGGCGGGAGTACTCCACCCACTCCATGCGCTTGAGCTTGATGAACTCGTCGACGATCTCGGCGCCCAGCACTTCGCGGAACAGCGGGTCGGCCTCCAGGGCGTCGGCGGCTTCCTTCAACGACTGCGGCAAGGTCTTGATGCCGCGTGCGGCAATCTCTTCCAGGCTCAGGTTGTAGAGGTTCTCGTTGCACATCTCGCCCGGCTCCAGCTGACGGTCGATGCCATCGAGGCCGGCAGCGATGATCGCGGCGGTGACCAGGTATGGGTTGCAGCCAGCGTCCGGCAGGCGGAACTCCAGGCGGCCATAGGGGATGCGCACCATCGCCGAGCGGTTGTTGGCGCCGTAGGCGACAAACGCCGGGGCCCAGGTGGCGCCGGAAAGCGAGCGGCCGACCACCAGGCGCTTGTACGAGTTGACCGTGGGCGCGGCGAAGGCGCACAGCGCCGGGCCATGGGCCAACAGGCCTGCGGCAAAGTGGTAGGCCAACTTCGACAGGCCCATGCCGCTGCTGTCGGACGGGTCATGGAACAGGTTCTTGTTGGTGCTGCTGGCCAGCGACAGGTGGAAGTGCATGCCATTGCCAGCGCGCTTGGGGTCGGGCTTGGGCATGAACGAGCAGATCATCCCCAGGTCGTTGGCGATCTCGCCAGCGGCCATGCGGAAGAAGGTGAAGCGGTCGGCCGACTCCATGGCGTCGCTGTAGGTGTAGTTGATCTCGAACTGGCCGTTGGCGTCCTCGTGGTCGATCTGGTAGATGTCGAAGCCCACCGGCTGCAACGCCTCGGTCAGGCGTTCGAGGAACAACCGCGAACGCGACAGGCCCTTGTAGTCGTAGCACGGCTTGTCGAGGTTGTCGGAGGCGTCCACCAGTTGCAGCTTGCCATCCTCGTCGCGGCGGAACAGGCTGAACTCGGGCTCAAGGCCGGTATTCAGGGTCCAGCCTTTGTCGGCCAGGCGCTGCACCTGCTGCTGCAACACGTAGCGGCTGTCGTAGGGCCACGGTTGGCCGTTTACGTGGCCTACACACACCACCCGGCCGTAACCCGGCTGCCACGGTACCGGGATCAAGGTGGAAAGGTCGCCGCGGGCCATGAAGTCGGGGCCGTGCGGTTCCATGCCCATGCCGCAGATGGCGAACCCGGCAAAACCGGCGCCCTCCTCGGCCACCATCTTCAGGCCCGAGACCGGCACCGATTTGGTCTTCGCCGAGCCATGGATATCGACGAACTGCGCCAGCACGTACTTGATGCCGTGCTGATCGAGGGTGCGCTGGGTTTCTGCTGGCAACATGGGTTGAACACTCCTGGGCAAGGGGCAATGATTCCGTATAGGAAACTTACTTTCCTCACAGGAATGCAATGTGCTTGCCAACTTTGTTCAGGGTGCAACCTTGTGTTGCCTGTTCGGGCCTCTTCGCGGGCCTGTGGGAGCGGGCGTGCCCGCGAAGAGGCCGGTACGGCCAGCACAAAACCCAAGCAGATTTCCATGCTCCATTTATGGGAAACTTGTTTTCACCCGAGGAAAGATGCAGCCACCGCAGCTGCATTTCGCACTTTCCCAGTGCGAAAAATTTATTCTTGAACTGAAACCGTGCAGGACATTCGATGCCAACCGAAACCGAACCGCGCCTTCGCCTGGAGCAGTACCTGGGCCTGCAGATCAAGCGCCAGCGCCAGGCCCAGTCCCTCAAGCTCGCCGACGTGGCGCGCATCGCCGGCATCAGCCAAGGCATGCTGAGCAAGATCGAGAACGCCCAGGTGTCCACCAGCCTCGACACCCTCAGCCGCCTGTGCGATGTGCTGGGCATGCCGATGGCCAAGCTGTTCAGCCAATATGACCAGCCCGACGGCAATGCCTTGCTGGTGAAAGCCGGTGAAGGGCTGGAGGTGGTGCGCCGCGGTACCGAGAAAGGCCACACCTACCATTTGCTCAATCACGCCAGGGGGCCGAAGAAGAACTTCGAGGCGTACATGGTGACCATGGACGACGCCAGCGAAGAGTTCCCGACCTTCGCCCACCCCGGCACCGAGTTCCTCCACTTGCTGGAGGGTGAACTGGTGTACCGCCACGGCAACCAGCTCTATCACATGCAGGCCGGCGACAGCCTGACCTTCGACGGCGAGACCCCGCACGGCCCCGAGCAGCTGGTGCAGGTACCCATCCGCCTGTTGTCGATCATGAACTACGGCGACGAGTGACGCGGCGCGCCAGGCACCCGCGGAGAACAGGATGCCAACCGCTGCGCACACTGATGCAGGCGACTAAGCGCCCTCAGGCAGCAGACTGCGGTCAAACATGAACGCCCGCTCCCCCTGTGGTGTGTACTGATACAACTGCTGCGGCCGGCCCAGCCTGGGCTGGTTCTTCTCCCCGGTGTCCCTCACCCACCCCTGCTCGCGCAAGCGCTCCAGGCGTTTGCGCAGCGAGGTGTTGTTCACCGCCTGCCCCAGGCACGCCTGCACCGCACCTAGCGCATCCAGCACAGTGAACTTCTCCGCCAGCAGGTACAGCGGCAGGCTGCTGTACACCGTCTTCGCCGCCAGCCGCTCACGGGCGCGCTCCACCAACAGGTTGTGATCAAAGGGCAACAGCACCTTGCGCGCCAATACGCTGTCCAAGTCGAAAAACGCCAGTTGCTCGCCCTCGACGACCTGCCCGGGTTCGAGCAATGCCAGGTAATAGGTGCTGAGTGACCATCCACGCGGGTCGCGGAAAGCATTGCCCTCGGTGCCCACCTGTTCCATGTAGCACGGTACGACCTGGGTTTTCTCGCGCAGCGCGCGTTCGGCAGCAGCTTCCAGGCTGGTGTCGGGGGTGCGGCCATTGACGATCACCCCGGGCAAGGCCCACTGGCCGGCATGCGGTTCACGCTCACGACGGTGCAACAGCACCTGCAGATGCTGAGCTTCGGGGGCCATGCGCAGGGCGACGATATCGACGCTGGCCAGGACTTCGACTGCATTCACCGGGCGACTCCTTGTTCAAGCTCACCATAATCCACCAGAGCATCTAAGTAAGGCAAGCAGAAAGCCCGTTTCAAAAGTTGCTTGACACACTTAATACACCAAGTGAATTATGTATCCATTCCAGCGAGGAGAACCGCCATGAAGATCGCCAGTTTCGATGTCGACGCCCAGAACGGCTTCACCAGCAACGTGCCGCAAGAGCTGCCGGTTCCCGAAGGCAATGAAATCGCGGTAGATCTTAATACCATGGCCTTGCGCGCCGATCTGCGCCTGGGCAGCAAGGACGCCCACCCGGCCAACGCCGCCTGGGTAGTCGCCGACCCCGCGCACATGCTGCAGCCCCTGCAACTGGCCAACGCCGACCTGACCTGGGTCAGCCACTGCGTCCCCGGCACACCCGGCTTCGAGTTGCTGCCCGGCCTGCCGGCCCCCATCGACTACGACTATTTCGTGTGGAAAGGCGTCGAGCCCGACCTGCACCCCTACGGCGCCTGCTACCACGACCTGGCCGAACGCCGCTCCACCGGGGTGATCGAATACCTCAAGGTGCAGCAGGTGGGCGCGGTGATCGTCGGTGGCCTGGCCCTGGACTATTGCGTCAGGACCACCGCCCGCCAATTGCGCCAGGCCGGCTTCCAGGTGCTGTTGTACCTGCCGGCCTGCCGCGCCCTCACCCAGGCAGGCGGCATCGAGGCGTGTGGCGCCCTGGCCGCCGACGGCGTGATCCTCTGCGGCGACGAAGCCGCGCTCGACCACCAGCTCACTCTGATCAAGGAAGACCGCCCATGAGCGACAGCATTTTCGGCCCACGCATCATCCAGAACCTGCTGGACACCGACTTCTACAAGATCACCATGATGCAGGCGGTGCTGCACAACTACCCCAACGCCGAGGTGGAGTGGGAATTCCGCTGCCGTAACGGCGAGAACCTCGCACCTTACCTGGCGGAAATCCGTTACCAGGTCGAGCAACTGGCCGATGTCAGCATCACGCATGACCAGCTCGCCTACCTGGAGAAGATCCCGTTCATCAAACCGGACTTCATCCGCTTTCTCAGCCTGTTCCGCTTCAACCTGCGCTATGTACAGGTAGGCCTGGATGATGCCGGGCAACTGGCGATTCGCGTGCGCGGGCCGTGGTTGCACGTGATTCTCTACGAGATCCCGCTGCTGGCGATCATCAGCGAGGTACGCAACCGCTACCGTTATCGCGAGGTGGTGATCGAACAGGTCCGCGAGCGCCTGTATCAGAACCTCGACTGGCTGAAGGCCGAGGCCAGCGCCGAAGAACTGGCCGGTTTCCAACTGGCCGACTTCGGCACCCGGCGGCGCTTCTCCTACCGGGTGCAGGAAGAGGTGGTGCACATTCTGAAGCGTGACTTCCCGGGCCGCTTTGTCGGTACCAGCAACGTGCACCTGGCCCGCGAATACCAGCTCAAGCCGATCGGCACCATGGCGCACGAGTGGTTCATGGCCCACCAGCAACTCGGCCCGCGCCTGGTCGACAGCCAGGCTGCCGCGCTGGAATGCTGGGTACGGGAATACCGGGGGCTGCTGGGCATCGCCCTGACCGACTGCATCACCATGGACGCGTTCCTGGGCGACTTCGACCTGTACTTCGCCAAGCTGTTCGATGGCCTGCGGCATGATTCGGGCAACCCGCTGGCCTGGGCGGAAAAGGCCATTGCCCACTATGAGCGGCTGGGGATCGACCCGAAGAGCAAGACCCTGATCTTTTCCGACGGGCTGGACCTTGCCAAGGCGCTGGGGCTGTACCGGGCGCTGCATGAGCGGATCAATGTGAGCTTTGGCATTGGTACCAGGCTGACCTGCGATATACCGGGGGTGGAGCCGATGAACATCGTGATCAAGATGACGGCCTGCAATGGGGCACCGGTGGCCAAGATTTCCGACAGCCCGGGCAAGACACAGTGCCGGGATGAGAACTTCGTAGCCTATCTGAAGCATGTGTTTCGGGTGGATTGAGGTTGCCTGTGCCGGCCTCTTCGCGGGCTCGCCCGCTCCCACAGGTACTGCACCGCATTCAAGAACCGTGAGAAACCTGTGGCAGCGGGCAAGCCCGCGAAGAGGCCAGCACAGTCACCTCACCTCTTGCAGGCCAACACACAACTCCAGAAACCGCGCTGCAGCCCGCGACGGGGTGGCTGCATGCGGCACCAGAATGGAAAACCGCCGCACCAACGCCTGCGGCACAACCTGCAACCGCTGCAACGCCCCATCCTCATGCCGGATCGACATCGCCGACACAAAACCAATCCCCATCCCGGCCCGCACTGCCTCCTTCACCCCTTCCACGCCGGCAATCTCCAGCGCCACGCGCATCGCCACGCCACTGCGGGCAAATGCCCGCTCGACGATCTGCCGCACACCCGAGCCGCTCTCGCGTAATACCAACGGGTAAGCCCCCAGCGACGCCAGCGTCTGTCGGTCACTGCCAGCCAGCGGATGACCACGCGGCACGATGGCCACGATCTCGTCCTCCCGCCACGCCGTCACCGCCGTGCCCAATGGCAGTTCCTGCCCAGGCGGCCCTTCGATCAGGGCGATATCGACGCTGTCCAGCGCAGCGACGATTTCTGCCGTATTGCCGTTGGAAGTGCTCACCAGCACCTCCGGGTAGCGGGCATGGAAATCGGCAATCAGGTAAGGCAGCAGGTAGCTGGCCGGCGTGGTACTGGCGCCGATGCGCAAGGTACCGCGCTCCAACCCGCGCATGGCCTCGCGCAATGCCTGGGCCTGACGGAAGGTTTCGCGCAGGCGCTCGGCATGGGCCAGCAATTGCTCGCCGGCTGCTGTCAGCCGCACACCCCGGCCGGCGCGCTGATACAGCGGCTCGCCAAAGGCCTCCTGCAGCAGCTTGAGCTGGCCAGACACCGCCGGCTGCGACAAATGCAAGGCCTGGGCCGCATGGCTGATGTTGCCGTACTCGGCGACGGTGGCAAAAGTTATCAGTTGTTCTGGGGTCATGAATGAAAAATATCAGCTAAACGGATATTTGCCATCCTAAATTACGATTTTTTATAAGCTTATAACCACATTAACGTAAGCCATGTCGAAACACCTTTCCGGAGGACTCACATGGCCACGGCTCCGTCCAACCCCGCCTTTGCACCTACCCTCTCTACCCGAGGGCGGCTCAATGGCATCCTGTTCGTCGCGCTGTTCGCGCTTGCGGTCACCCAGTTGGCCGCCCTGCCCGCCATCGCCAACCTGGGTATCAGCCCGCTGATCGTCGGTATCGTCGCCGGTGCGCTTTACGGCAATGCACTGCGTGACGGTGTACCGGCAAGTTGGGCGGCGGGTATCAACTTTTCCGCCCGCGGCCTGCTGCGCATTGCCGTGGCCTTCTTCGGCCTGCGGGTAAGCCTGCAGGAAATTGCCGAAGTCGGCTGGTCCGGGCTCATCGTGTCGTTGCTGGTGGTGTCCAGCACCCTGCTGATCGGCCTGTGGTGCGGCATGAAGCTGTTCAAGCTGGACCGCGATACCGCCTTGCTGACCGCGGCCGGCAGCGCCATCTGCGGCGCCGCCGCGGTTCTGGCCTTCGAGTCGGCGCTGCGCAGTGCCCCGCACAAAAGCGCCATGGCGGTTGGTAGCGTGGTGCTGTTCGGCACCCTGTCGATGTTCCTCTACCCATTGGCGATCAATGCCGGCTGGCTGCACCTGGACACCATGGGCGCCGGGCTGTTTCTGGGTGGCACCATTCACGAAGTGGCCCAGGTGGTCGGTGCGGCCAGCAACGTCAGCCCCGAGGCCACGCATATCGCCACCATCGTCAAGATGACCCGGGTGATGCTGCTGGTACCGGTGCTGCTGGTGGTGGGCCTTTGGATCAGCCGCGCGCGCCAGCCGGGCCAGGCACAGGGCAACGGGCGCATCGCCATGCCCTGGTTCGCCTTCGGCTTCCTCGCGCTGGTGCTGGTGAATTCGCTGCAGGTGTTGCCGGGCAGCGTGACGCAAGCGGTTAACAGCCTGGATACCTTCGCCCTGACCATGGCCATGACCGCGCTGGGGATGGAGACGCGCCTCAGCCAGATTCGCCAGGCCGGGCCGCGGGCGCTGGCCACCGGGGCGCTTCTCAGCCTCTGGCTGGTGTTTGGTGGCGTGGCGATTACCCTTGGCGTGCAGAAGCTGTTGGGATGACTTGAGACCGAGTCGCCTTGAGACCGAGTCGCCTGCTTCGCGGGCTTGCCCGCTCCCACAGGTCCAGCGCAAGCCTGAAAGCAGCGCGGCCCCTGTGGGAGCGGGCAAGCCCGCGAAGAAGCCAGCCTGGTCTCAAGCTTTTTCCACTCCCCCCTCGTTGCCGTCCACATTTCTCGGTATGGTGTTGTCAAAGAAGGATGTTTTACCCGCACAGGAAAGACTTAGATGCCTCAACGCAATGTCATCAATGCATCCGTCAGCCCCAAAGGCAGCCTGGAGACGCTGTCACAACGTGAAGTGCAGCAACTGAGTGAAGTCGGTACCGGTAGCCTTTACACCCTGTTCCGCCAGTGCGCCCTGGCCATCCTCAACACCGGCGCCCATGTCGACAATGCCAAGACCATCCTCGAGGCCTATCAGGACTTCGAGGTGCGTATTCATCAACAGGACCGCGGCGTGCGCCTGGAGCTGCTGAATGCCCCGGCCGACGCCTTCGTCGATGGCGAAATGATCGCCAGCACCCGTGAAATGCTGTTCAGCGCCCTGCGCGACATCGTCTACACCGAAAGCGAGCTGGCCAGCCAGCGCATCGACCTGGAAAGCTCCCAGGGCATCACTGACTATGTCTTCCACCTGCTGCGCAACGCTCGCACCCTGCGCCCGGGCGTGGAGCCGAAGATGGTGGTGTGCTGGGGTGGCCATTCGATCAGCAGCGAGGAGTACCAGTACACCAAGAAGGTCGGCCACGAGCTGGGCCTGCGCAAGCTGGATGTGTGCACCGGCTGCGGCCCGGGTGTGATGA
The DNA here is from genome assembly GCF_002453565.1 of Pseudomonas sp. UBA6753. Taxonomy (NCBI): domain Bacteria; kingdom Pseudomonadati; phylum Pseudomonadota; class Gammaproteobacteria; order Pseudomonadales; family Pseudomonadaceae; genus Pseudomonas; species Pseudomonas sp. UBA6753. Next base: position 177,738 of record NZ_DKHD01000045.1, read on the forward strand.
AGGGCCCGATGAAGGGCGCCACCATTGCCCACGCCAAGCAACGCATGCACGGCAGCCGCTACCTGGGCCTGACCGAGCCGGGCATCATCGCCGCCGAAGCGCCCAACCCGATCGTCAACGAGCTGGTGATCCTGCCGGACATCGAGAAGCGCCTGGAAGCCTTCGTCCGTGTCGGCCACGGCATCATCATCTTCCCGGGCGGTGCCGGCACGGCCGAGGAGTTCCTTTACCTGCTGGGCATCCTCATGCACCCGGACAACCAGAACCTGCCGTTCCCGGTGGTACTCACCGGCCCGCGCAGTGCCGAGCCGTACCTGCAACAGTTGCACGCGTTCGTCGGCGCCACCTTGGGTGAAGCGGCGCATCGCTTGTACGAGATCATCATCGATGACCCGGCGGAAGTTGCCCGGCACATGGTCGAAGGGCTCAAGGCGGTCAAGCAGTTCCGCCGGGAGCGCAACGATGCCTTCCACTTCAACTGGCTGCTGAAGATCGAGGAGAGCTTCCAGCGGCCGTTCGACCCGACCCACCAGGCCATGGCCGACCTCGACCTGCGGCGCGAGCTGCCGGCGCACGAACTGGCTGCCAACCTGCGCCGGGCGTTTTCCGGTATCGTCGCCGGCAACGTGAAGGACAAGGGCATCCGCCTGATCGAGGAACACGGGCCGTATCAGATCCGTGGCGACAGCGCCGTGCTGGACCCACTGGGCCGGCTGTTGCAGGCGTTCGTCGACCAGCATCGGATGAAGTTGCCTGGCGGCGCGGCGTATGTACCGTGCTACCAGGTGGTGACCTGATTCGCCATTCTTGCTGTTGCTTCGGCCTTTGCTTCTAAGCGCGCGATAGTTCAGGCGCTTAGAAGCAAAAGCAAAGGCAAAACTGCTACTGACTGAGGTCGGCCATCGGCCGTTCGACGAAGCGGATGCTGTCGCGCCCACCGCGCTTGGACTGGTACAAGGCGACATCCCCCTGCTCGATCAAGGCCGCAAGGCTCGTCGGCGGTTGGTCGAACAGGTTGGCGCCGATGCTCAAGGTGACCGGCTGCGGCGTAGGTACCGTCTTGCTGGCATACTGCTGGAACTGCTCGCGCAGCAGTCCACCCAGCTCCATGACCCGCTCGCTGCTCGCACCACACAGCAGAATGACGAACTCATCACCGCCCAGCCGCGCCGCCAGCGAACGCTCGGGCAACACCGTACGAATCATCTCGCTCAGGGCAATCAGCAAGCGGTCCCCTGCAACATGCCCGTGCAGGTCGTTGACCAGCTTGAAGTTGTCGATGTCTATCAGTAGCAAGGCCCCGGGCTGCGCCGAATCCACTGCCTTGAAGAAAGGCCCCGCCCGCACCTCCAGTGCGCGTCGGTTGTACAGCGCCGTCAACGGGTCACGGGCTGCCAGGCGGGCAATCCGCTCCTCGCGCCGGTAACGCACGGTGCCGGTCATCGACAAGGCTATCAGCATGATCGCCATCGCACCTTCGACCAACGAAACCTGAATGATCAGCCCGCCGAAGGTGGCCAGGTCAATCAGCGTACCCGGTGTGATCGCAATGATCGCCTTGGCCACATAGAACAACCCATGCGCCAGCAACACATAGCGCAATTGCACCGCGCCAACACTCAGCGACTTGCCATGCGGCCGCAACAGCCAGCTGGCCTTGAGCGTCAGCAGCGCCACCAGCAACGAGTTGACCATCAGCATCACCTTCGACCACTGCGGCCCAACAGGCATCAGCAGCAAGGCGAACCACACCAGCACGACCGATAACCAGATACGCGACAGCCGCACCTGGGTGAAGCGCAACACCCCCACCAGGAAGAACCAGTGCGCCACCACCAGCAAGCCGTTGGCGAACCAGATACCGATCAGCAACAAACCGATGCCGCGCAGCAAGGCCAGGGTGGAACCAATCGTGATGGTGGCAAAGCCTGCGCTCCAGAACAGCAGCGACGGCTCGCGTACGCTGCGCCACTCGATCGCCAGGTACAACGCAGCCGCGGCAGCCAGGGCGATCGAGATAGTCAGCATCGTGGGTGGATCAAGCGCCATGAACGGTTTGGCCTATCTGGTTGACGAGGAAAAGGCCCGATTGTATGCGCTCGTGATGATTTTTCAGAGGAGCCTTACACCACCAGCCTGCAAATGATAGCCCAGCCCTGGCCGATACCCGTGCGAGTGAATGTCATATTGACATCAGCCTGTCATTTGCACCACAAAAACCGCTGTCGTTATGACAACACACCAGCGCAACACGCCCATCTGCAAGGGCTGCCCAGCTGGCACGAAAGCTGAACCATTCTCTTTCGCCACTACCTGCCTTGCGGAAATAAACATCATGAAAAATATCCTCCTCCCTCTGGCGATGTCCCTGTCCATCGCCCTGCCCGCCTGCGCCGACGAGGTGCTCTCGGAAAGCCCCGACAACACGGTGGGCTATGGCGCCGGCGGCGTCAGCGGCCTGATGGTCGGCGCCGCGCTCGGTGGCCCGTTCGGCGCCATCGCCGGTGCAGCCCTAGGTGCATTTGGCGGCGCCGCCGTGCAACAAAGCAGCGGGCACAGCGACGCGGCCTACGTGGTACGCCATGACGACGGCAGTACCCAGCGCTATCGCTCGCCCAATGCCCGCTTCAAGCCCGGTGATCAGGTGCAGGTGAGTGGTATTCGCCTGGCCCCGGCGCAGTAAAGCGCACCGCTCAACCTGGGGCCGGTGCTGACGGTGCTGGCATCGTGGGCGATCCTGAGCGAGGAGATTTCGCTGTATCAGGTCGTCGGGTTGGCGGTGGTGCTGTTTGCGGTGTCGCGGCTCAAGCCGCGGGGCAAACAGGAAACAAAGGTGGCTGAGGCCAAAGGTGCAGCAGCCTGACTGCGGTCACTGTGGGAGATTGCCCAGCCCTTTGGGCTGCGCTGTCGCACAGATAATTGTATTCGCAAGCGATCCTCGTACCCTGTGGGAGCGGCTTTAGCCGCGAAGAATCCAACGCGGTATGGCACCGGCTGCGCCGGTGTTCGCGGCTAAAGCCGCTCCCACAGGGTCCCTGCTAATTCAATGAGTTATGTGCAGTTCTATGAGAGCGGCCTTGCGTCGCGAGAGGGCTGCAGAGCAGCCCCGGCAATTTTGGTAGTGACACCAACGTCTGGGGCCGCTTTGCGGCCCTTTCGCGACACAAGGCCGCTCCCACAAAAACGCTTGAATTCCCTCAGAGCACCCGCTTGATCAGCGGCTCCAACCGGCTATAGCGCAGCCGTCGCAGGAACTTGCGCACTTCCTTGGGGTGCTCGGCCTTGACCCCCAACTCCTCTGCCGAGCCGATCTTCGGCGCATGCCGGCGCAACTCGATCAACTCTGCCTCCCGTGGCCCCAGCCATTGCCCTTGCGGGTCATCGATCAGCAGGCCGTTCTCCAGGTCCAGGTTGAAGCCGCGCGGGTTCAGGTTGTTACCGGTCAGCAACGAATAGCGCTGGTCTACCCACACGCCCTTGGCATGAAAGGTATGCCCGGGGTCATTCCAGATCCGCACCTGCAGCTGGCCGCTGGCAATCGCAGCGTGGCGACGTCGGGTGAAGGCGCGCAGGTTGTCTTCGTACAGGTAGGGCAACGCGCCGCTGGCACTGAACGGCTCGCCGGGGGCGATATAGAAGTCGTTGGCCGTGCGGTCACCAACGATCAGCTCCACCCGCACGCCACGCGCCAGGGCATGGTCGAGCTCGCGCATCAGCACCCGGGGCGGGTTGAAATACGGCGTGCTGATGATGACCTGTGTGCGCGCCGCCGCCAGCAAGGCGCACAGTGCCCTGTTCAGCGGGTTGCCACGGCCCACACCCAACAGCGGGATAACCCGCAGGCCCTGCCCCGCTGCGCTGGCCGGTGCCTCATAGGCCATGCGCCGCAGCCGCGCGCGCAAGCGCCGGATGTCGCCGCGCAGGCTGCGGGTGGAGGGTGGCGCCGGCAGGTCGAGGCGCGGCGTGGCGGTGTGGTGCAGCAGGCGCCGCACCAGCCCGACCATCGCGTCGGCCAGCTCTGGTGACTGGAACAGGTGGTAGCGGTCCAGGCGGTAACGGTCGAAACGGTGCAGGTACACGTTGTTAAGGCTGGCGCCGGTGTAGATCACGCAGTCGTCGATGATGCTGCCCTTCAGGTGCAACACGCCAAACAGCTCGCGGGTCTGCACCGGTACGCCATGGATGACGATGTCCAGCCCATGGTGCTGGCGCTGGGCCTGGTACCAGGCGGCGTTACCCGGCTGGCGCCCGGCGCCCAGCAGGCCGCGGCGGGCACGGAACCAGTCGACCACGATGGTGATTTCCAGCCCCGGCCGCGCGGCCTTGGCCTGGTACAAGGCATCCAGCACTTCCTGGCCGGCCTCGTCTTCCTGCAGGTACAGCGCAACGATGACGATACGCCGGGTTGCGGCGCGGATGCGCTCGAGCAGGCAGGCGCGGTAGGCCTTGGCATCGGACAGCACCTGTATCGACTCGGCCGACATGGCGTAGCCTGGCAATGCCGCCAGCATGGTTTCGGGGTTCACGAACGATCACCTTCTGTGTGCAATCACTGTCGTGCATCAGCTTGCACAGGAAGATTGAAATGGTCCAGCCCCCGGAGAGCATGGGGCTGTTTTGCAGCCCTGTCGCGACACAAGGCCGCTCTTACAGGTTCGGCGCCGCATGTGGATTCGGCGGTGGCTTGAGCGGCCTTGTGTCGCGACAGGGGCGCAAAGCGCCCCCCCTTTCTGACGAAGCTATTTCAGGTCAAAGCGATCCAGCTCCATCACTTTCTCCCAGGCCGCGACAAAGTCCCGCACGAACTTGTCCTGGCCATCACTGCTGCCGTACACCTCGCTCAACGCCCGCAACTGGGCATGGGAACCGAACACCAGGTCAACCCGGCTACCTGTCCATTTAACCTGCCCGGTCTTGCGGTCGCGCCCTTCGAAGGCTTCGTTATCCGCCGAGGTCGGCTTCCACTCAACGCCCATGTCCAGCAGGTTGCGGAAGAACTCGTTGCTCAGGGTACCGACCTTGTCGGTGAACACGCCCTGCTGGCTGCCGCCATGGTTGGCGCCGAGCACGCGCAGGCCGCCGATCAGCACGGTCATTTCCGGCGCGGTCAGGGTCAACAACTGGGCCTTGTCCAGCAACAGCTTCTCGGCCTTGACGCTGTAGCGGGCCTTGGTGAAGTTGCGGAAGCCATCGGCCAGCGGCTCCAGCACGGCGAACGACTCGACGTCGGTCTGCGCCTGGGAGGCATCGGTACGCCCCGGGCGGAACGCCACGCTGACGTTGTGCCCGGCGTCCTTGGCAGCCTTTTCCACTGCGGCGGCGCCAGCCAGAACGATCAGGTCAGCCAGGGAGATTTTCTTGCCACCGGCATTGAACTCGGCCTGGATCTTCTCCAGCGCCGCCAGCACCTTGCCTGTGCCCTGGTTCGCCGGCCAGTCCTTCTGCGGCGCCAGGCGCAGGCGGCCACCATTGGCCCCGCCACGCTTGTCCGAACCGCGGAAGGTCGACGCCGCTGCCCAGGCAGTGGCCACCAGTTCGCCAACGCTCAGGCCCGCCGCCAGCACCTTGGCCTTGAGCGCGGCAATGTCCTGCTCACCCACCAGCGGGTGGTCGACTTTTGGCAGCGGGTCTTGCCACAGCAGCTCTTCGTTGGGCATTTCCGGGCCCAGGTAGCGCGCCAATGGGCCCATGTCGCGGTGGATCAGCTTGTACCAGGCTCGGGCGAAGGCGTCTGCCAGCTGCTCAGGGTTGTCCTTGAAGCGGCGGGCGATCGGCTCGTAGATCGGGTCGAAACGCAGCGCCAGGTCGGAGGTGAGCATGGAAGGCGCGTGGCGCTTGGCCGGGTCATGGGCATCCGGCACGGTGCCTGCCCCCTTGCCCTCCTTCGGCCGCCACTGGTGGGCACCGGCCGGGCTCTTGGTCAGTTCCCAGTCGAAGTTGAACAGGTTGTTGAGGTATTCGTTGCTCCATCGGGTGGGGGTCGAAGTCCATGTCACTTCCAGGCCGCTGGTGATGGTATCGCCACCCTTGCCGCTGCCGAACTTGTTGGCCCAACCCAACCCCTGCAGCTCCAGGGCTGCAGCTTCCGGCTCCGGGCCAACGTTGTCGGCAGGGCCGGCACCGTGGGTCTTGCCGAAGGCGTGGCCACCGGCGATCAGCGCCACGGTTTCTTCATCGTTCATGGCCATGCGGCCGAAGGTGTCACGGATGTCCCTGCCCGAGGCCACCGGGTCGGGGTTGCCGTCCGGGCCTTCCGGGTTCACGTAGATCAGGCCCATCTGCACGGCAGCCAGCGGGTTTTCCAGGTTACGCTCGCCGGACAGGTCCCTGCTTTGCTCCTCTGGGTGCTTGGCTGGCTCTGCTACCAGGTCACCCTGGCCTGGCGGCTGGGCCTTGACCTGCTCATTGCGATAACGGATGTCACCGCCCAGCCAGACCTTTTCCGAGCCCCAGTACACATCTTCGTCCGGCTCCCACACGTCGGCACGCCCGCCGGAGAAGCCGAAGGTCTTGAAGCCCATGGATTCGAGGGCGACGTTGCCGGTGAGCACGATCAGGTCGGCCCAGGAAATCTTGTTGCCGTACTTCTGCTTGATCGGCCACAGCAGGCGCCGGGCCTTGTCCAGGCTGACGTTGTCCGGCCAGCTGTTGAGCGGGGCGAAGCGCTGCTGGCCAGAGCCTGCACCACCCCGGCCATCGCCGATGCGGTAGGTACCGGCGCTGTGCCAGGCCATGCGGATGAACAGCGGGCCGTAGTGGCCGAAGTCGGCGGGCCACCAGTCCTGGGAGTCGGTCATCAAGGCGGTCAGGTCTTTCTTCAGGGCCTGGAAGTCGAGGCTCTTGAACGCCTTGGCATAGTCGAAACCCGGGTCCATCGGGTCGGACTTGGAGGAATGTTGGTGAAGAATTCTCAGGTTGAGCTGGTCAGGCCACCAGTCACGGTTGGTGGTGCCGCCACCTGCGGTTTGATGGAACGGGCATTTCGATTCGTTCGACATCTGCGGGTACCTTTGGGTCGGTTATCCAGATTTCCGGTCTTTGCCAGGTGTTCTTTCAGCCGAGCGCGTGGGCTCGTGCTACCCCTCATCAGGTCTACACGGGGCTTGCGAAGCTGTCACGACGGGGTTGTTGCGGTCTTGCACGCAAGTGCTGACACGCCGCCCGCTCGCGGAACTCGCGGGGCCAGGGGAAAGACTAGCCGAGCTTGGATAGAGTTCTAATAGAGTGGCTATTGAGGGGTGATAGGTTGGCTCTGTCAGGGTCATGCCTGTACTGGCCTCTTCGCGGGCGCGCCCGCTCCCACAGGACCCTGCGCAGGTCTCGAGAACTGTGCAATACCTGTGGGAGCGGGCATGCCCGCGAAGAGGCCGGCACATCCATACAAGGCAATCAGGCTGGCCACATGCTTCAATACACCGCCACCCCTTCTACTCCGGAACCCGCCCCCTCATGAACCGCAACGACCTGCGCCGCGTCGACATGAACCTGCTGGTACTGTTCGAAGCCCTGATGATCGAACGCAACCTGACCCGGGTCGGCGAAAAACTGTTCATCACCCAGCCCACCGTCAGCGCCGCCCTCGCCCGCCTGCGCGAGCTGTTCGACGACCCGCTGCTGATCCGCAACGGCCGGGCCATGGAGCCCACGCCACGGGCCATGCAGATCTTCGCCGAGCTGGGGCCGGCCATGGATGTGATTTCCGCCGCCATCAGCCGCGCGCGCGAGTTCGACCCGGTCAACAGCTGCAACGTGTTCCGCCTGGGCCTGTCGGACGATGCCGAGTTCGGCCTGTTCCCGGCCCTGCTGCAGGCCCTGCGCGAAGAGGCCCCGAACATCAGCGTGGTGGTGCGCCGGGCCAACTTCCTGCTGATGCCGGGGCTGCTGGCCAGCGGCGAGATCTCGGTGGGCGTGAGTTACACCACGGACCTGCCAGCCACCGCCAAGCGCCGCAAGCTGCGCAACATTGGCGTGCGGGTGCTGCGCGCCGATGACCGCCCGGGCCCGCTGACCCTCGACGAATACTGCGCCCGCCCGCATGTGATGGTGTCGTTCTCGGGCGACATGAGCGGCAATATCGACCTCGACCTGGCGCGCATCGGCCGCTGCCGCAAGGTAGTGCTGGCGGTGCCGCAGTTCGGCAGCCTGCGCGCCCTGCTGCGCAACACCGAGCTGATCGCCACGGTGCCGGACTATGCCGCCTGCGCCCTGGCCGACGACGGCAGCCTGCGCGCCGACCCGGCGCCGTTCGACATTACCGAGGCCGAACTGTCGATGGTCTGGAGCGGCGCCCAGGACAATGACCCGGCCGAGCGCTGGCTGCGCGAGCGCATCCTGCAGTTCATGGCCACGCAGTGATGCATCGACCTCATCGATAGCCACCATGAATGCCATCAAGTTCCGCTGTGGCCAGCCCGGGCGGAAGATGGCGGCATTCACTGATTGATGAGGCATCCCATGAAAACCGGCATGATCGCTGCCCTGCTCGCCTTGCTGGCCGCCCTTGGCGGTTGTGCCAGCCCTGCCGCTACCGACGCGCAGCCTTACGGGCACTTCTATTCGGCCACGGCCATTTCCAGTGTCGCCCTGGCCCCCGGCCAACGGGTGGCGGTGCTGCTGGGGCGTGACGCCGAAGCAACCCTCGAATACCTCGGCAGCCATCGCACCCAGGCAGCCGAGCAGGCCCAGGGCCAGCGTGCTCCTGTTGCGGCCCTTGGCAGCGAGAGCCAGGCGTATGACTGGTTGGCGCGGTCACTGGCGCAGCAGTTTGCCGAAGTGACTTTCTATGACGACCTGGACACGCTGCTGGGTGACCACCCGGATGTGATCGTGCTGCTGGACACCGAAAGCCGTTTGGCCAGCGCGGATATCGAAAGCCGGGTGGTAGCGCGCTTTTTCGATGACCAGCTGACCTACATCGGCCGCGCTGAAGGGCGGGCCAGCAAGCGCCTGGACGATGTGGCGCGGGTGGCCGAGGATGAACGGGCGGTGCAGGCGGATGCCTTGCGCGACTTTGACGATTCGTTGCAGGCGTTGTTGAAGGGTCGCGTTTGAGGGCCCTTTCGCGGGTAAACCCGCGAAGAGGCCACTACAGGTTGTCACTTACCCCGCTGCATCCACGCCGCCCCCAGCCCACTGAGGCAGATCACCGAGATGCCCACCAGGCTCAAGGTATCCGGCACCTGGCTATAGACAACCAACCCAAGCAACCCGGCAAACACGATCTGGCAATAACTGAACGGCGCCAGCAAGGCCGGTGCTGCATGGCGGAAGGCCTGGGTCAGCAGCAGGTGCGCAGTCATGCCAAAGCCACCCAACGCCAGCATCAGCAGCGCATGGTCCCAACGCGGCATCTCCCAGAAGAACGGCACCAGCGCACTCATCGCCAGGGTGTTGCACAACCCCGCATAGAAGTTGCTGGTGGTCGGGCTGTCATGCGCGGCCAGGATGCGCGTCAGCAACTGATAGAAGCAGAAGCCCAGCGCCGAACCGAACGGATACAGGATGGCCGGGGTGAACATCGCCCCGCCCGGGTGCACCACCACCAGCACACCGATGAAGCCCATCACCACCGCCACCCACTGCCCCACCGTCACCCGCTCCTTCAGCAACGGCGCCGACAGCGCGGTGACCAGCACCGGGGCCAGAAAGTTGACCGCCGTGGCCTCGGCCAGCGGCAGGTACTGCAGGCCGGTGGTGAACAGCAGGCTGGTACTCAACAGGCTCAGGGCACGTAACGTCTGCAACAGCGGGCGGCGGGTGCGCAGCACGTTGAGGCCGGCCTTGGGCAGGAAGATGCCGGCCATCAGCAGCGTGTGCACCACATACCGCGCCCACACCACCATGATGATCGGGTACAGGCCGCCGAGGAACTTGGACAGGGCATCGTGACTGGCGAACAGGAACGTCGCCACCACCACCAGGGCGATGCCGCGCAGGGGTTGGTTGACTCCGGACAGCGGTGTGCTGGAACTCATGGCACTCTCGATGACGGCGCGGCTGGATGCAGCGCCCAGGGAAGGCCGCGCAGGCATAGCCTGGCGGATGCAACAGCTCGAATTTTAGAAGAGATGCCGAAGAATAAGGAAGTTCAATTGCCGCCAGCCAAGGCCGACTGCAATTTCTGTTCGCTGATCGACCACTTTCCGCCTCGCGCGCATGGCCCGTGGCGTGCTGATCGCCGACCATCGAATGCGAACCCTGCCCACCCTACAAGGAATTTACATGCAAAGGCTCACCACCCGAAACGGCCTGGACCTGCCCGCGATCGGCCTGGGCACCTGGCCAATGACCGGCAGCGAGTGCACCCAGGCCGTGCGCCAGGCGCTTGAAGTGGGTTACCGGCACATCGACACCGCCACTGCCTATGACAACGAAGCCGCCGTCGGCCAGGCCCTGCGCGACAGCGATGTACCGCGCGAGCAGATTCACCTGACCACCAAGGTATGGTGGGATCGCCTGGCGCCCAAGGCCATGCGCCAGTCGCTGGAGGACAGCCTGCGCGCGCTGGGTACCGAGCAGGTCGACCTGTTCCACATCCACTGGCCCGGCCAGGACTGGGACCTGGCCCGCAGCATCGAAACCCTGGTGGCCCTGCGTGACGAGGGCAAGGCGCGCAGCATCGGCGTGGCCAACTTCCCGCTGGGGCTGCTGCGCCAGGTGGTGGAAACCCTGGGCGCACCATTGTCGGCGATCCAGGTGGAATACCACGTGCTGCTCGGCCAGCAACCGCTGCTGGACTACGCCCGCCGCCACGACCTGCTGCTCACCGCCTACACCCCGCTGGCCCGTGGGCAGGCGGCGGCGCAGCCGGTGATCCAGGCGATCGCCCGCAAGCATGGCGTACTGCCCAGCCAGGTGGCGCTGAAGTGGTTGCTGGACCAGGACGGCGTGGCGGTGATCCCCAAGGCCGGCAGCCGCGAGAACCAGCTGGCCAACCTGGCGGCGTCGAACGTGCAACTGGATGACGAGGACCGCGCGGCGATCGCCGGGTTGCCGAAGGACCAGCGGGTGGTAAGCCCGGCGTTTGCGCCGGACTGGGACAGCTGATTGCTGCTCAATATCTGAAAGCTGACACGATCTCTGTGGGAGCGGCCTTGTGTCGCGAAAGGGCCGCAAAGCGGCCCCGGCAATTTTTGCGGCGAAGCTGAAAATGTTGGGGGCGCTGCGCGCCCCAATCGCGACACAAGGCCGCTCCCACAATGGGCCGCGCAAACCGTCATGCCGGCGTCATGACCTGCTTCAACCGCTCGTTCGCCGGTGCCGGTCGCCCGTACAGGTAACCCTGGAAGTGCGAGCAACCCTCCGCCGCCAACCGGCGCATCTGCTCCTCCGACTCAACCCCCTCGGCCGTGGTCTTGATCATCAGGCTGTTGGACAGGTCGGTAATGGCGCGGATGATCGACATCGCCTCGCGGCTGTCGCACATGTCATGCACGAACGACTTGTCGATCTTGATCCGGTCGAACGGGAACGAACGCAGGTAGCCCAGCGAGGAATACCCGGTGCCGAAATCGTCCAGCGAAATGGACACGCCCAGCTCCTTCAGTGCACGCAAGGTGCGCACGTTCTCCTCGCTGTTGCCCAACAGCACCGACTCGGTGACCTCCAGCTCCAGCCGCTGCGGCGGCAGGCCTGAGTCGGCCAGCGCCAGGGCCACGGTGTGCACCAGGTTGGCGTTCTTGAACTGCACCGCCGACAGGTTGACCGACACCGTCTGCTCACTGTCCCAGCTGGCCGCCTCCTGGCAGGCCAGGTTCAGCGCCCGGTTGCCCAGTTCGTGGATCAGCCCGGTTTCCTCGGCGATGGGGATGAAGTCCATGGGCATGACCATGCCACGGGTCGGGTGCTCCCAGCGCAGCAACGCCTCATAGCCGGTAACGCTGCTGGTCTGCTGGTCGACCACCGGCTGGTAGTGCAGCTGCAACTGGCCCAGGTGCAGTGCGGTGCGCAGGTCGGTTTCCACCAGGCGGCGCTGGCGGGCGGCGACGTCCAGTTCGACGTTGAAGCACTCGTAGCGGTTGCGGCCGTTGCGCTTGGCCTCGTACAGCGCCATGTCGGCGTAGCCCAACAGTTGCTCGGCCTGGTCGCTGTCATCAGGCGCAATGGCAATACCGATGCTCACCCCCACCGTGAACTGGTGCCCCTCGATCTGGAACGGTGGGCAGATCGCGTTGATCAGGCGCTGCGCCGTGTTGCATGCGGCCTCCCGGCCCTCCAGGCCGGTCAGCACCACGGCAAACTCGTCGCCGCCCAGGCGGGCCAGGGTGTCGTGTTCGCGCAGCTCGCGGCGCAGGCGCTTGCCCAGCGCGCGCAGCAGCTTGTCGCCAAAGGCGTGGCCCAGCGAATCGTTGATGTTCTTGAAGTTGTCCAGGTCCAGGCACAGGGCGGCGGTCAGCTTGGCGTGCTCGCTGTCACGCACCAGCGCCTGGCGCAGGCGTTCGTTGAACAGGGTGCGGTTGGGCAGCCCGGTCAGCGCATCGTGGTGCGCCATGTGGTGGATCTGCGCGTGGGCGGCCAGCTCTTCGGTGGCGTCTTCGGCAACGAACAGCACGTAGTCGGCCTGGCCTTCACGGTTCTGGCTGAGCAAGGTGCGGCTGCGCAGGGTGCGTGGGCCGCAGGCCGTGTCGACCCGGGTTTCGGCGGCATGGCCCTTGGTGCTGCGGGCGCCACGGGCCAGTTGCTGTTCCAGGTAGCCGGCAACACCCGGTGCCAGGCATTCGCCGGGCAACTGCCCGATCATGCTGTGCTGCGGCCTGCCGAACAGGCGTTCGGCCTGCTGGTTGGCCAGCAGGATGCGCTGGCTTTCCAGGTCCTGGACAATGACGCTGGCGGGGATGTTGGCAATCACCGAATCAAGGAACTGCGACAGTTTGGTCATTTCCTGGCTGTACTGCTCGGCCAGTTCCTTGGCCTGCAGCAGTTCCAGCTCTTGCCGGTGGTGCTCGGAAATGTCGCGGGTGACCTTGGCGAAGCCCACCAGTTGCCCGGCATCGTCGTACACCGCGTCGATCACCACATGGGCATGGAAGGTCGTGCCGTCCTTGCGCAGGCGCGAACCGGTCTCTTCGAAGCGCCCGGTGCTGCGCGCCTGCTCAAGGTTGAGCGCGGGCAGCCCGGCGGCGCGCTCGGCATCGGTGTAGAACAACGAGTAGTGCTGGCCGACGATTTCCTCGGCCAGGTAGCCCTTGGCGCGCTGGGCGCCGGGGTTCCAGTTGGCGACGATTCCTTCGGGGGTGAGCAGGTAGAAGGCATAGTCCACCACACTCTGGATCAACAGCCGGTACATGATGTCGGGGCTTGCGACTAGCGACATGAACTTTACCTGGGCCTTCGAAAGGCGTGAAAAGGATTGGTGGCATTATGCCTCCGATGACGATTTTGTGAAGTAGCTCACAAAAAGCCACGATCCCTTCAATTTGCGAACGAAGGCTGGCAACCCCTCAATGGCGGGCGCCCGTCACCAGGAAGTTGAGCAAGCCCGGTTCATCATTCAGGGCTATGGGCTGCGCCGGGCGCGACAGCTCGGCCAGCACGGCATTGCAGAAGGCCACGGCGGGCATGTCCTGTGCGTAACAGCGCATCAGCCAGTCGCCCTCGCCGCCCAGCAGTTGCAATGCCACCGCCCGGCCGATGCCCTGTCGGCGGTACTTTTTCAGGATGAACAGGTCGGCCAGTTCGAACGCGTCGATGCCCGGCAGCTCGCTACGTTCGACCAACACGAAACCGGCGATGAAACCATCTGCCAGCACCAGGTACGCGCCCCAGCCATCGGCCTGCCAGTAACGTTGCAGGTGCTCGTCATGGATATAGAAGCGGCCGTCCACTTCGACGTCTTCCTGCTCCCAGTCCGAGGACTCGTAGGCGTAGAACTGGTAGAGGTTGCGAATCAGCGGGGCCTGGTCGGCAGTGGTTGCCAGCAGTTCGATGGACAGCATGGTGCGAGGGCTCGGGTAAAAAGGCGGATTCTAGATCAACAGCCCCTGGCAGCAAAAAGCCCAGGCCCTCCCCGCACGGAAAGGCCCAGGCCAAAACCAGTCATCGATTGCTAGGCGCCCCTGCGGGAGCGGGCATGCCCGCGAACACCGGCAAAGCCGGTGCCATACACCGCGGTGCCTGCTTCGCGGGCACGCCCGCTCCCACAGGGATCCCTTCAGGGCTCAACTGTTTTGCAACGCACGCGGGCGGTGGCTGCGCGCCTCGGCGTCCGGCGCCTTGGCCGCCTGCAGGTGGAAGTCGAACGCCAGCTCGGCAAAGCATTCGCCCTCTACACCGCGATCACGCGCCGCCGCAGCATCCTCGACAAAGCGCAGCTCGCCGACCAGCCCGTCACGGGTGGCATAGGCAAAGTCATCCCACAGGTACTTGTCGCCGGCCAGGTTTATCTGCGTGGTCAGGTGGCGGTGCCCCGGCGCCGAGATGAAGAAGTGCACGTGCGCCGGGCGCTGGCCGTGACGGCCAAGCAGGTCCAGGCATTCCTGGGTTGGCCCCTGCGGGTCGCAGCCGTACCCCGACGGCACGATGGAGCGCGCACGGTAGCGCCCTTCGGCATCGGTGATGATGCGCCGGCGCAGGTTGTACTCGGACTGGGTGGAGTCGAAGTACGAATAGGTGCCCTGGGTGTTGGCGTGCCACAGGTCAACGGTGGCGCCGGCCAACGGCTTGCCTTCGGCATCGAACACCTGGCCCTGGAGGAACATCACCACGCCCGGGTCGCTGCCGTCGTCCATGCGCGCTTCGCCCTGCGCCAGCGGCGCCCCCGCCACATACAGTGGGCCTTCGATGGTGCGCGGGGTGCCGCCAGTCAGGCCGGCCTCGGCGTCCTTGGCATCCTGCAGCAGGTCGAGGAAATGTTCGATGCCCAGCCCCGCCGCCAGCAGGCCGGCTTCGTTACGGCCACCCAGGCGGTTGAGGTAGTCGACGGCATGCCAGAACTCGTCTTCGGTGACTTCCAGGTCTTCGACCAGGCGTGCAGTGTCCTGCAGCACACGCAGGATGATCTGCTTGAAGCGTGGGTTGCCTTCGGCATGGCCCAGGCCGGCCACTTCCTTGAAGAACGCCTGAACATCGGCAGTGTGGGAAATTTTCACGGTCATCGTGCTTGCCTCATCTTGTTCTTGTCAGGTAGACAGGTGCGACTCAGCGGTCGTCGCTGTGAATCGACGAGGGGTGCCGGCACAGGCCGTCGACCTCGATGTCCATGTACGGGAACAGCGGCAGCTGCATCAGGGTGTCGTGCAGCGCCTCGACACTGGGCACGTCGAACACGCTGTAGTTGGCGTAGTGCCCGGCAATGCGCCACAGGTGGCGCCAGGTGCCCTCGCGCTGCAGGCGCTGGGCCAGTTCCTTTTCGTCGGCCTTGAGCCGGGCGGCCTTGGCCGGGTCCATGTCGACCGGCAGTTTCACGGTCATCTTCACGTGGAACAGCATGCTGGTATCTCCTTTCTCTGATTTGGCGCGAACACTGTGGGAGCGGGCGAGCCCGCGAACACGGGCGAAGCCCGTGCCATCCACCGCGTCGCCTGCTTCGCGGCCAAAGCCGCTCCCACAGGGGTTGTGTGTTCTTTCAGCCAGCGTGACTCAGCGGCGGGCGAAGCGCGCCAGGCGCTGTTCGTCCAGGGTCAGGCCCAGGCCCGGGGAACGTGGAATGTGCAGCTGGAAGTCGTGGTACTGCGGCGGCTCGTTGACGATTTCTTCGGTCAGCAGCAGCGGCCCGAACAGCTCGGTGCCCCAGGTGAGCTGGCGCAGGGTCAGGAAGGCATGAGCCGAAGCCAGGGTGCCGATCGAGCCTTCGAGCATGGTCCCGCCATACAGGGCGATGCCGGCAGCTTCGGCGATTTGCGCGGTGCGCAGCACGGCGCGCGGGCCACCGTTCTTGGCGATTTTCAGGGCGAAGATGCTGGCCGCGCCAATGGCGGCCAGGCTGAAGGCGTCCTCGACGCTTTCGATCGACTCGTCGGCCATGATCGGCGCCGGGCTGCGCTGGTTCAGGCGCACCTGGCCGCTGCGGTTGATGCGCGAAATCGGTTGTTCGATCAGGTCGATGCCGTTATCGCCAAGCACCTGGCAGGCACGGCTGGCCTGGGATTCGTCCCAGTACTGGTTGACGTCGACCCGCACACTGGCACTGTCGCCCAGCTCGCGCTTGATCGCCACCACGTGCTTGAGGTCCTGGGCCAACGGGTTGGCGCCGATCTTCAGCTTGAACACCCGATGCCGGCGAATCTCCAGCATGTGCAGGGCTTCGGCGATGTCACGGGCGGTGTCGCCGCTGGCCAGGGTCCAGGCCACTTCCAAGCTGTCGCGCACGCGGCCACCCAGCAGTTCGCTGACCGGCAGGCCCAGGCGCTTGCCCTGGGCATCGAGCAAGGCGCTCTCGATACCCGACTTGGCAAAGGTGTTGCCCTTGGCCAGCTTGTCCAGCTTGAGCATGGCGGCGTTGATGTTGTCTGCCGGCAGGCCGATCAGCGCCGGCGCCAGGTGCGCATCGATGTTGGCCTTGATGCCCTCGGGGCTTTCGTAGCCATAGGCCAGGCCGCCGATGGTGGTGGCCTCGCCGATGCCTTCCACGCCATCACTGCAGCGAACACGCAATACCACCAGGGTCTGCTGCTGCATGGTGTGCATCGCCAGCTTGTGCGGGCGAATGGTCGGCAGGTCGACGATAATTGCCTCTATACGTTCAATCAGCGCGCTTGTCATTGTTGCCAGGTCCCGTTGTTTCGGGCTGCCAGCCGCAGGCCCGAGTGGTGCATTTACTTGCTTGTTCAAGGATTGCGCGAGACCCTGATAGCCGTCCAATATCGAATGAATCTCCCACCATACCCTGGAGGTCTGATGGAGCTGCGCCACCTGCGTTACTTCAAGGTCCTGGCCGAAACCCTGAACTTCACTCGCGCCGCCGAGCTGCTGCACATTGCCCAGCCACCGCTGAGCCGGCAGATCAGCCAACTCGAGGACCAGCTCGGTACCTTGCTGGTGGTGCGTGAGCGCCCGCTGCGGCTGACCGAGGCGGGCCGCTTCTTCTACGAGCAGAGCTGCACCGTGCTGCAGCAGTTGGAGAACATCAGCGACAACACCCGCCGCATCGGCCAGGGCCAGCGCCAGTGGCTGGGGATCGGCTTTGCCCCCTCGACCCTGTACAAGGTGCTGCCGGAGCTGATCCGCGAGCTGCGCCAGGACAGCGAGCTGGAGCTGGGCCTGAACGAGATGACTACGTTGCAGCAGGTGGAGGCGCTGAAAAGCGGGCGCATCGACATCGCCTTCGGGCGCATTCGCATCGATGACCCGGCCATTCACCAGCAAGTGCTGTGCGAGGACCCGCTGGTGGCTGTACTGCCCAAGGGCCACCCGCTGGCGAGCAGCCCGCTTACCCTTGCCCAGCTGGCTGGCGAGGCGTTCATCCTCTACCCGGCCAACCCGCGGCCCAGCTATGCCGACCATGTGCTGGCACTGTTCGCCCACCACGGCATGAGCATCCGCGTCAGCCAGTGGGCCAACGAACTGCAGACCGCCATCGGCCTGGTGGCCGTCGGCGTAGGCGTCACCCTGGTGCCGGCGTCGGTGCAACAGCAGCACCGCACCGATATCGAATATGTAAGCCTGCTCGACAGCGGCGCCGTCAGCCCGATCATCCTCAGCCGGCGCAAGGGCGATGTGAGCCCGATCGTGCAGCGCTGCCTGGCATTGATTGCACAACAGGCCGAATGAGCGCGCGCTCCTGCAGGATCAACAGTCTGAAGCTTGCGCGGACCCTGTGGGAGCGGGCGTGCCCGCGAACACGGGCGAAGCCCGTGCCAGCCACCGTATCGCCTGTTTCGCGGGCACGCCCGCTCCCACAGGGTCCCCGCCAATCCGCAGGAACGGCCTGATATCGCCCCCCGGTCATCATCAACCAACAGGAAAAACCAGCATGATTCACGGCAAGACACTGCAAGCATGGTGCAGCTCCCACCCCCTGATCGAAGACCTGGTGGCCCTGCGCGAAACCCGCTGGTTCAACCCGCACATTGCCCCTGCCGCCCAGGTCCTGGCCGATGTCGGCCTGAGCGCCGCCGATGTCAGTGCCGCCAGTGCCCGCCTGGCACGCTTTGCCCCCTACCTGGCCAGCGTGTTCCCGGATACCGCCGCCACCGGCGGCATCATCGAGTCGCCACTGCGCCCGCTGCCCACCCTGCACGACACCTTGCTGCAGGCAGCGGGCCTGCCAGCCAGCGGCTCACTCTGGCTCAAGGCCGACAGCGAGCTGCCGATCTCCGGTTCGATCAAGGCCCGCGGCGGTATTCATGAAGTGCTCAAGCACGCCGAAGACCTGGCCCTGGAGGCCGGCTTGATCAGCCTCGACAGCGATTACCGGGAACTGGCCAGCGACCAGGCCCGGCAATTCTTCAGCCGGTACAAGGTTGCGGTCGGCTCGACCGGCAACCTCGGCCTGTCGATCGGCATCATGAGCGCCAGGCTGGGCTTTCAGGCGACCGTGCACATGTCGGCCGATGCCCGCCAGTGGAAGAAGGACAAGCTGCGCGCCCATGGCGTGAAGGTGGTCGAGTACGAAAGCGACTACAGCGTGGCAGTGGAACAAGGGCGCCAGCAGGCGGCGGCGGACCCGAGCTGCTACTTCGTCGACGACGAGAACTCGCCACACCTGTTCCTCGGCTATGCCGTGGCGGCCGAGCGGCTGGCCGTCCAGTTCGAGGCCGCAGGTATCAAGGTAGATGCCGAGCACCCATTGTTCGTCTACCTACCCTGCGGGGTCGGCGGCGGCCCGGGTGGCGTGGCGTTCGGCCTGAAGCTGATCTGGGGCGACCATGTGCACTGTATCTTCGCCGAGCCCACCCACTCGCCCTGCATGTTCCTGGGGGTGTATAGCGGTTTGCATGACGCCACCAGCGTGCAGGATTTCGGCATCGACAACCTGACCGCCGCCGACGGCCTGGCGGTGGGCCGCCCTTCCGGCTTTGTCGGCAAGGCGATGCAGCGTTTGCTCGATGGCTATTACACGGTCAGCGACGAGGCGCTGTACCGGCTGTTGGTGCTGGCCCATGACCAGGAGAACGCGCGGCTGGAGCCTTCGGCGCTGGCGGGGATGCCGGGCATGGTCAAGGTGCTTGAATCGCCTGAATACCTGGCGCGCATGGGCCTGTCGGCTGGGCGCATGGAGCGGGCCACGCACCTGGTGTGGGGGACCGGTGGCAGCATGGTGCCGGAGGCAGAGTTCGCGGCCTATCTGGCCAAAGGGAGGGGCTGAGGATTTCTGGAGCTCCCATAGGTACTGCGCTGGCCTTCAGTTCACACTTTACCTGTGGGAGCGGGCATGCCCGCGAAGCAGGCGACGCGGGGGATGGCACGGGCTTCGCCCGTGTTCGCGGGCACGCCCGCTCCCACAGAGGACCGCGTTAGCCTCTAGATTTCCAGGTGATCGCCGCGCAGCCAGTCGATAAACCGCGCAAACAACTCCGACTGCGAGTTGATCTCCAGCTTCAGGTACAGATTCTTGCGGTGCATGCGCACGGTTTCCGGCGAGATGCCCAGCTCCAGCGCGGTGGACTTCACCGAATGCCCACGCAGAATCATGTGCGCCACCTCCCGCTCACGGTCGGTCAGCACCTGGCAGCCGAAACTGTCGAACGCCGCCTGCAGGCTGCCACGCTCCACCGATGCGGGGCCGGGCTCCAGTTGGTGCCGGGCGTAGCGCCCCAGCAGCTCGCGTACCATCGGTTCCAGCGCACGCAGCAGGTCGATCTGCCCCGCGCTCAGCCGAGTGCCGCTGCAGCCCTGGAACAGGCTCAGCGACAACTTGCGGCCAGCGCTGAGGTCGACGATGTAGTAGCTGTCTTCACTGCAACCGGTACCCAGGTAATAGGCCTTGTAGTAGTCGCTGTCGAAGAAGTTGTCCGGGGCGATTTCCTGCAGGTGGTAAAAGCCCTCGGCCAGGCCGCTCTGCACGGCCAGGCAGAACGGGTCGAGCAGGTAGCCGGCAGTGAAGTAGCGCTCCAGCACGGCGGCGCGGTGCAGGTCGGGGATGCCTTGCTGGTACAGCAGTTGCGGTGCCCGCCCCTGGCACTCGAGGCTGATCATCATCGACTCCACCTGCACCAGCTGGCCGATGGCGGCCGCCACATGCGCCAGCGCCTCGGGCGTTTCGCTGTGGGCCAGTGCACGCTGCAGCGCCGCATGCCATTGCTGCAGCGCGCCCAGTGAAAGGGTAAGCGGGGTGTCGGGAGAGGCCTGGGTCATGCCAGGCAGTCTAGCCTGCCAGGCACGCCCGCGCACAGCCCTTTGCGCCAGGTTCATCGGCCCTGGTACAGGCCAAGCGCCGTGAGTTCGCGCGCGGTTTCGATGATGCACTGGCGCAGGGTTTCGACGATCTCGTCCACCTGCGCATGGGTGACGATCAACGGCGGCGACATCACGTTCAGGTGCATGATCGGCCGCACCAGCAGCCCTTTGGCCTGGGCCTTGCTATGGATGCGTTCGCCGATGTTCACCTCGTCGGCGAACAGCGCCTTGCTGGCCTTGTCGGCAACGAACTCGACACAGGCCATCAGCTTCATGCAGCGCACATCCCCCACCAGCGGCAGCTCGCGCAGGCTTTGCAGGCGCTGTTCCAGGTAGCCGCCAACGTCCTTGACGTGCGCCAGCAAATGCTCGCGCTCGATGATCTCGATGTTTTTCAGCGCCGCAGTGCAGCACACCGGGTGGCCGCTGTAGGTGAAGCCGTGGGTGAAGCAGCGGCCCTTGCCCGGCTCGGCGATCACCTGCCAGATGCGCTCGGAGAAGATGCACGCCCCCAGCGGCAGGTAGGCCGAGGTCAGGCCCTTGGCGGTAGTGATGATGTCGGGGGTGACGCCGAACAGTTCCTCGCTGGCGAAGAAGGTGCCCAGGCGCCCGAACGAGGTCACCACTTCGTCGGCGACGAACAGGATGTCGTAGGCCTGGCACAGCTGCCACATGCGCTGGAAGTAGCCCTTGGGCGGAATGATCACCCCGCCCGAGCCCATGATCGGCTCGGCGAAGAACGCCGCCACGTTGTCGACCCCCAGCGAGAGGATCTTGTCCTCGAACTCGGCCACCAGGAAGTCGAGGAACTCGGCCTCGTCCATGTCGTGCGGGGCGCGGTACGGGTTGGGGTTGGACACGTGGTGGATCAGGTCGTGGTGATAATCGAACTCCGGCACCCGGTCAGCGGCCTTGTTGCCGATCGACATGGTCAGCGTGGTGGAGCCGTGGTAGGCGTTGTAGCGGGCGATGATGTGCTTCTTGTGCGGCTTGCCACGGCAGTTCTGGTAGTACTGGATCAGCCGGTAGGCAGTGTCGACCGCGGTCGAGCCGCCGGTGGTGAGGAATACATGGTTCAGGTCACCCGGTGCCAGCTGCGCAAGCTTCTGGCATAGCTCGATGGCCACATCGTTGGCCATGTCGGAGAACGGGTTGGAATAGGCCAGCTGGCGTACCTGGTCGGCGATGGCCAGGGCCATTTCCTCGCGGCCCAGGCCAATGTTGGTGCACCACATGCCGCCGACGGCATCGAGGAAGCGGTTGCCGTGGGTATCGCGGATGTAGGCGCCCTCGCCGGCAACGATGTTCAGCGCGCCTTGCTCGCGGTGCTCGTCGAACACGTGGTAGCCGTGCATGTAGTGGGCCTTGTCGGCTTCCACCAGCGGGTCGTGGGCAATGGCGAATGCTTTGCTTGGGGTGGCCATGGGCAGCTCCTTGGCAGTGATCGTTGGGCAGTGTTCAGAAACCGGTCTTGACCGTGCTCCAGACCCGGGTGATGGCGCGCATGTCCTTCGGGCTCTGGGTTTTCTGCGCGAACAGGCGCTCGCGGGTTTGCGCGTCGGGGTAGATGGCCGGGTCCTGGCGGATCTCGTCGCGCACCAGCGCGGTGGCAGCGGCGTTGCTGTTGGCGTAGTGGATGTAGTCGGTGACCTTGGCCATGGTCTGCGGCTGCAGCAGGAACTCGATGAAGCGGTGGGCATTGGCCGCGTGCGGCGCATCCTTGGGGATGTACAGGTTGTCGAACCAGATCAGCGAGCCTTCCTGGGGAATGAAGAACGACAGCTTGATGTCCTTCTTCGCTTCCACCGCGCGGGCCTGGGCGGTGGCGTAGTCGCCGGACCAGGTCAGGGCCAGGCAGACATCGCCGTTGGGCAGGCTGGTGAGGTAATTGACCGAGTCGAACTTGCGAATGTACGGGCGAATGCCCAGCAGCAGTTGTTCGGCCGCCTTGAGGTCGGCCGGCGATGCGCTGCGTGGGTCCTTGCCCAGGTACTGCAGGGCAAGCGGGATGACTTCGGTCGGCGCGTCCATCAGGGTGACGCCACAGTCGGCGAAGCGCGAGACGATCCTGGGGTCGAACAGCATGGCCAGCGAGCCGATGGGGGCATCGGGCATGCGCGCGCTGATCTTGTCGACGTTGTAGGTTACCCCCGAGCTGCCCCAGGTGTAGGGCGCCGAGTATTTCAGGCCGGGGTCGTAGCCTTGCAGGTTGTTCACCACCTGCGGGTCGAGGTTGTGCCAGCTGGGCAGTTGCTGCTTGTCCAGTGCCTGGAACACCCCGGCGCTGATCAGCGGGGGGACCAGGGAAGCGTTGAGCATGACCAGGTCGTAGCCGGAGCGGCCGGTGAGCAGTTTTGTCTGTACCGTTTCGTAGCCGTCGAAGGTGTCGTAGATGACCTTGATGCCGGTGGCCTTCTCGAAGTCGGCCAGGGTGGTTTCGCCGATATAGTCGGTCCAGTTGTACAACCGCAACGTGTTACCGCTATCCACCTCTGCCGCCTGGGCCAGGCTGGCGCCAGACGCCAGCAGCAGACCGCCAATCACCTTCAGTACCTTGCGCATGGCAACTCCATCGTGTGAGTGCTCGGGATCGAGCCGATGGGGGCACTATCGAGGGATTTGCCGAAGGGGGACATACCCCGAATGTGTGGGTGGTCGTTTTTTTTGGCAGGTGAATTTTGTATGAAGGCCACAGGCCCAATCGCCGGCAAGCCAGCTCCCACAGGTCTCCACAGTCCTGAAGCCCTGTGATTTCCCTGTGGGAGCTGGCTTGCCGGCGATTGGGCCAGAACAGTCAATCACGCCAGCGGGTAAAGCGCCTCATCAAACTGCTCCAGGCGCGGGAAAACCAGTGGCTGGTCGTCCGAGAGCTGCTCCAGGCGCTGCCGGTACTGCTGCAAAAACGCCTGCCGCGCCTCGTCACTGATGTACGGCACATGCCAGGCCACGAACGGCGGCAGCACCTCGAACCCCACGTAGGCCAGCGTGCCGCGCAAGATCGGCCGCAGCATGTCTTCCAGCGGCCCATGAATCGCCCCGTCGCCAAACATGTGCTCGCGCCCGCCCAGGGTCACGGTCACCAGCGCTTTCTTGCCCGCCAACCCGCCCTGGTCGTAGAAGCGCTTGCCGCCATAGCACACCCCCGACACCAGCACCCGGTCGATCCAGCCCTTGAGCATGGCCGGCGCCGAGAACCAGAAGATCGGGAAGTTCAGCACCAGCAAGTCGGCCCACAGCAGCTTGTCCAGCTCCTGCTGGATATCCGCGGCAATGGCACCACGCTTCACCCCCTGGCGCTGCTCCAGGGCATACACCAAGTACTCGGGGTTTTCGCGCTGGCTGAAGTCATCGGCACTGGCCACCGGGTTCCAGCCCATGGCGTACAGGTCGCTGACCTGCACCTGGTGGCCCTGGGCGCGGAAGGTTTCCACGGCCTGGTCACGCAGGGCAGCAGTGAACGATTGCGGCTCGGGGTGAGCGTGGACGATCAGTACATTCACAAACATTCTCCTCACACAAAACAGGTTGTCTTCCAGCTGTGGCTCAACACTGCACCGCTTTCACCTCGACGAACTCCGCCAGGCCCTCCTCGCCCCACTCGCGCCCGTTGCCCGACTGCTTGTAGCCACCAAACGGTGCCTGGTAGTTGAACCCGCCACCGTTGATGAAGCACTGCCCGGCGCGTATCTGCCGCGCCAGGGCCAGGCCGTGCTCGCAGCTACCGGCCCACACCGCGCTGGACAGGCCGAACGGCGAATCGTTGGCCAGGGCCAGCGCCTGGGCCTCGTCGGCATAGGGGATCAGGCACAGCACCGGGCCGAAGATTTCCTCCTGGGCGATGCGCATGCGGTTGTCGACATCGGCGAACAACGTCGGCGCCACGTAGAAGCCGCGCTCGAAGCCGGCCGGCGTATCACCGCCGCACAGCAGGCGCGCGCCCTCCTCCTGCCCCAGGCGAATGTAGTCGAGCACGGTGCGCCGCTGGCCTGCCGAACACATCGGCCCGAGGAAGCTGGCCGGGTCACGCGGGTCGCCCATGACCAGCGCACGGGTCTCGGCCTCGGCAATCTCCAGCGCCTCGGCGTAGCGGCTGGCCGGCAGCAGCATGCGGGTCAGGGCCGTGCAGGTCTGCCCCGAGTTGATCATCACGTCCTGCACGCCATGGCGCACCGCCGCGTGCAGGTCGGCGTCGGCGGTGATCAGCAGCGGCGACTTGCCACCCAGCTCCAGGCACACCCGCTTCACCGTCGGCGCGGCCGCCTGGGCCACGCGCACCCCGGCGCCGGTGGAGCCGGTGAACGACACCATGTCCACCTGCGGGTGCCGGGCCAGGGCCTCGCCAACCTTGGCCCCCGGCCCGCTGACCAGGTTGAACACCCCGGCCGGCAGACCGATGGCATCGATCATCTCGGCCAGCAGGAACGCATGCAGCGGTGTTTCCTGGCTGGGCTTGACCACCACCGTGCAGCCGGCGGCCAGGGCCGGCGCCAGCTTGCCGATCATCTGGTGCAGCGGGTAGTTCCACGGGTTGATGAACGCGCACACGCCAACGGCCTCGCGGTACACCAGCGAGTTGCCGACTTCGCGCACCTCATCCATCAGCCCGGCCAGTTCGGCGTACTGCTCCAGCCCGGCAATCGGGCCCTCGACCTGTACCGCCTGGCACCACTGCACCGGCATGCCCAGCTCGTCGGTGATGAGCGAGGCCATTTCCGCCGCGCGGCTTTTCAGCTGTGAGGCCAGCGCCGTTATGTACCCGGCGCGTACGCTGGACGGTGTGCGCGACCAGCCATCGAAGGCCCGCCGCGCAGCCATCACCGCCCGTTCGACATCGGCCTCGGCGCCCAGCGGCACGCGGCCGATGGCCTGTTCGGTGGCCGGGTCGATCACCTCGGCCATGCCCTGCCCGCTCGGTACCTGCCAGGCGCCGTCGATGTACAGCCGCGCATACTCACGCATGGGCCTGCCCCTGCATCAGTGCGGCGGCGCAGCGGGCGATGCGCCGGCAAGCGTCGGCCAAGGCCTCGTTACCCAATACCAGGCCCAGGCGGATATGCCCGGCAGCGCTGGGGCCGAAGGCTTCGCCGGCGAGCACCGACACACCCTGGCTGTCGAGCAGGCGATCGGCGAAGGCCTGGGCGCTGAGGCCGGTCTCACGGATGTCGACCATCACGAACATACCGCCATCGGGCTTGAGCACCTTGATGCCCGGGCAGTCGGCCAAGTGCTCGCACACTAGGTCGCGACGCTGGCGATAGGCTTCGCGCATGACATCCAGTTCCGGGAGTTGTTGCTCCAGCGCCACCACGGCGGCGTCCTGGATGAAGTCCGGCGAGCCGTACAGCATGCACAGGGCGAGGTTTTCCAGGTGGGTGGCAAGCTCGGTCGAACCGACCACCCAGCCCATCCGCCAACCGGTCATGGCATGCGACTTCGACAGGCTGTTGAGGGTGGCGGTGCGCTCGGCCATGCCCGGCAGGCTGCCAGGGCTGACATGCTCGCCGTCGTACAACAGCTCGCTGTACACCTCATCGGAAATCAGCCACAGGTCGTGGGCGATGCACAGCTCGGCCAGCGCTTCCCAGGTGGCGCGCGGCAGGCTCGCCCCCGAAGGGTTGTGCGGGCTGTTCAGGGCCAGGGCGCGGGTGCGCGGGGTGATGCGCGCGGCCACGTCACGCGGGCACACGCGAAAACCGTTCTCCGGCTTGACCGGCACCGGCACCACCTTGGCGCCACAGGCCCCGAACACCGCCTCGTAGGTCACGTACATGGGCTCGGCGACAATCACCTCGTCACCCGGGTCGAGCACGCACTGGACCACGCAGTACAGCGCACATTGGGCCCCCGCCAGCACCGTCACCTGGTCGGCATCGACGGCCTGGCCGCTGCGCTGGCGGTGACGGTTGGCGATGGCCTGGCGCAGCGCCAGCTTGCCGCGCACATCGGCGTAATGGGTGTGGCCCGCACGCAGGCTGTCGATGGCCGCCTCGACGATCGGCGCGGGGGTGTCGAAGTCCGGGTCACCCACCGACAGCAGCAGGATATCCTTGCCCTCGGCCTGCAGCGCCAGGGCGCGGTAGTGGATGTCCCAGGCCGCGGCCCCGTCGCCGGCGATGCGTTGAGTGAGCTTGGCGTAGCGCATGGCAATCTCCCTTCATTGGCGGTTTCAGTCGACGAGAATCTTCGGGTTGGAACTGCCCCATACGGTGTACAGGTCGGCGAGCAGCGCGCCGTTGATTTCTTCCATTTCGGCCTGGGTGATTTCACCCCCGGCCTGTTTGCCGAACAGCACCACTTCGTTGCCACCTTTCACATCGGGGAAGTCGGTGACATCGACCATCAAGGTGTTCATCGACACCTTGCCCACCACTGGCACTCGGTGGCCGTTGATCAGCACATGGCCCTTGTTGGTGAACACCCGGCGGTAGCCATCGGAGTAACCCACGGTGATGTTGGCCAGGCGCGAATCACGCGCCAGGGTGAAGGTGCGGTCATAGCCGACGGTGTTGCCTGCCGGGTAGCTGTGCACCGCCGCCACGTGCGACTTGAACTGCATGGCACGTTGGTATTCGGTGTGCGTCGGCACGGTGTCGCCGAACAGCGCGCCACCGGTGCGCACCATGTCCAGGCGCGCTTCCGGCACTTCCAGCGTAGCGAAGGAGTTGGCGGCGTGCAGGGTGAGCTTGCTGCGATCAAGTTTCGCGTGCTTGATCAGCCAGTCGGTCTGCTCGTTGAACGCTGCCAGGCCTTTGCGCACATCGTCCTTGTCTTCCACGGCGAAGTGGGTCATCAGCGCGACCAGCTCGAGGTGCTTCTGGTCGGTG
This sequence comes from Pseudomonas sp. UBA6753, assembly GCF_002453565.1. NCBI lineage: Bacteria > Pseudomonadati > Pseudomonadota > Gammaproteobacteria > Pseudomonadales > Pseudomonadaceae > Pseudomonas > Pseudomonas sp. UBA6753. Next base: position 204,836 of record NZ_DKHD01000045.1, read on the forward strand.
ATCTGCAGCGCTTCACCCCGGCCGGACCAGGTGGTCATTTCCACGCCGTTGCGGCTCATGCCACTGGAATTGAGCGCCAGATGAATGCGCAGGGTCTTGCCGTGGCGTTCGGCGAGGGCATCGAGCTGGCGGGCGAACTCGGCGCTGCCGACCAGTTCTTCCATGTCGTACTGCAAGGCATCTTCCACTTCGCTGAGGCTGGCCAGGCGCACCCGCACCAGTTGCCCGGTGAAGCCGCTGGCGCGGACCACGCGGGCCTCCTCGTTGCTGGCCACCGCCACGCAAGGCACGCCCTGGGCGATGATCGACGGCATCACCAGGCCGATACCGTGGCCATAGGCGTCGGCCTTGAGCACGGCGCACAGCTTGGACTTGCCGCCCAGCTCGGCCTGCAAGGTACGGATGTTGTGTTGCAGCGCGCCGGCACTGATTTCGACCCAGGCGTTGCTGTTTTGCGCGGTCAGGGCGGCGGTGCCGTTGTCCATCGACAGGGGTGGTGCGGCGTACAGCGGGGCCTGGCCGGTGATCAGCAGAGCGAGGGATGCAGCCAGGAGGGTACGGCGAAATGGCATGGTGGTTTCTCTTGTTGTTCGTGGTGTCTGCCGCTTAGCAGACGCAGGTGTGCTTGAGTTCGATGAAGGTGACGCCGGGGGTGGCGAAACCGCTGGCCAGATCGGCCTGCAGCGCATCCAGATCACGCGGCTGGCGCACCGTGCAACCAAAGGCACGGGCCAGGCCGATGAAGTCCGGATTGCGCGGCAGTACGCCGACCGGCTCGATGTCCAGGTCGAGCATGTCGTCACGGATCTGGCCAAGGGCGTCATTGTTCCACAACAGCACGACCAACGGTCGGTCCAGCTCCTCGACTGCCGTGGCCAGTTCCTGGGCGGTGTAGAGGAAGCCGCCGTCGCCCACCAGCACCAGGCCTGGGCGGTGGTCGCTGGCGAACATGCCGCCGATGCCGGCCGGCAGGCCGTAGCCGAGGGTGCCGTAGCCGGTGGGGTGCAGCCAGCTGCGCGGCGCCCGGCTGGCGAGGGCGTAGTTGCCGGTGTAGGCCAGCTGGGTCATGTCGCTGCTGATGAAGGCATCGTCGGGCAGCACGGCGGCAATGCGGTCGAGGATTGCCTGATGCACGGCCTGCAGCGGCGCATGCCCGCTGCGAATGGCCTGGCGCAGGTTGGCCACTGCTTCGCTGGCCTGGGCCGGGTCACGGTCCAGCGCTGGCAGGTGCTCGAGCAGGCCGGCCAGGGTTAGCCGGGCATCACCGTGCAGGGCGATGGCACAGGGGTAGAAGTCGTTGAACTTGCGCGGGTCGATGTCCACGCGCAGCAGCTCACCGCTGATCGGCAGGCGCTCGCGCCAGAAGTCGGTGTCGGCCATTTCGGTACCCACTGCCAGCACCACATCGGCCTGGCTGATCAGCTGCCAGCCGGGCTCGACGCACAGGCTGGCGCCGGCATTCAGTGGTGCGTCCGCAGGCAGCAGGCCCTTGCCGGCCACGCTGGTGAACAATGGCGCTGCCAGCCGGGTGCTCAGCTGCTGCAGCTGCTCGGCCGCGTGCAATGCCCCACCACCGGCAATGATCATCGGCCGCTTGGCGGCGGCCAGCTTCACGGCGGCCTGGTCGAGGATGTCGCGGCACGGCTGGCCACGCCCGGGGCGGCGCACCACCTCAGCGCTCCAGTCACGGCTGACCGGCGCGGCCAGTACGTCCAGCGGCACCGAGATGTGCACCGGGCGCGGCCGTTCGCTGTCGAACACGGCCCAGGCACGAGCGATCAGCTCGGGCAGGTCGTCGCCGCGCAGGGCCACGGCAGAGAACGCGGTAATCGGCGCGGTCATGGCGCGCTGGTCCTGGGTTTCGTGCAGGCAGCCCCAGCCCTTGCCCAGGCTGGCAGTGTGATTGACGCTGGAAATCACCAGCATCGGGATGGAGTCGGCGTAGGCCTGGCCGATGGCGGTGGCGGCATTGGTCACGCCCGGGCCGGTGATGACGAAGCACACCCCCGGTTTGCCGCTTACCCGTGCATAGCCGTCGGCCATGAAGCCGGCGCCCTGCTCGTGGCGGGTCAGCACGTGGCGGATTCCGCTGCCCGGCAGGCCGCGGTACAGCTCCAGGGTGTGCACGCCGGGGATGCCGAATACCGTCTCTACGCCGTAGTTGGCCAGCAGGCGCACCAACGCCTGGCCGGCGGTCGGGGTGTGCTTATTCATGTCGTTCTCCTTGCGCCTGGCCGAGGCGGATCAGCGCGTCGACCGCGGTGGTGCCGTGGGCACCGACCATCAATGGGTTCACATCCAGCTCCAGCAGTTGCCCGGCGTTTTCGCAGGCGTAGTCGGCCACCGCGCGGATAGCCGCAACCAGTGCGTCGAGGTCGGCGGCCGGGCGGCCACGGAAGCCTTGCAGCAGGCTGGCGCTGCGCAGGCCGAGCAGCGCGCTGCGGATGGCATCGTCGGTGGTCGGCAGCAACAGGCTGACGCTGTCCTTGAGCAACTCGACCAGCACGCCACCGGCACCGATCACCAGGGCCAGGGCGAAGTCGTGCTCGCGCTTGATGCCGACGATCAGTTCGGCCAGCGGCGGCTCGGCCATCGGTTCTAGCAGCACCTGGTCGAACGCTACCTGCGGGGCGTAGGCGGCGATGCGCTGGCGCATCTGCACCAGCGCAACCTCGAGGGCGGCGGCATCGCGCAGGTTCAGCGCCACTGCACCGGCCTCGGTCTTGTGCGGCAGTTGCGCGCTGACCGCCTTCAATACCAGCGGGTAACCGACGCGGGCGGCATCTGCCACAGCGCGCTCGGGTGTGCTCAGCACCCCTGCCGGTACCGGCAGGCCGAAGGCACGCAGGGCTTGCTTGGATTGCCATTCGTCCAGCAGCTGGCCCTCGCCCGCGATGGCCTGCGGGCACAGCGGCACCCGCGTGGCCTCACCCTGTTCCAGCAGCCGCTGGCGGTTGCGCTGGTAGACGACGATGCGGCCCCAGGCTGCCAGGCCATCCTCCACGCCCTGCAGGGCGGCGATGCCACGCGCGTGCAAACGCTCGCGCGCGCAGGCGGGCAACAGCTCCGGGAATGCCGAGGTGACGAAGCCGATCTTGCCGTGGCGTTCCAATGCATCGCAGTACAGCGCCAGCAGCAGGTCGCATTCCTTGCGTTCGCCGGTGAACGCCGCCGGGTAGTCCAGCACCAGCATGGCCGCGTCGGCTGCGCCGCTCAGGGTGCTGTCGAGCATGCGTTGCAGGGCCGCTGCATCACCCCAGATGGCAGTGGTGAAATCCAGCGGGTTGACCAGGTTGGCATAGGCCGGCAGCACCTCGGCCAACTGCGCCACCTGCCCTTGTGCGAGCTTCGGCAGGAGCAGCTGGTTGCGCTCGGCATAGTCGGCGATCAAGCCGGCATCGCCACCGGAACAAGCCAGGGCGATCAGCTCGCCATTCACCGGCAGGCGGCCACAGGCGGCGGCCTTGAGCGTTTCAACGAAGCTCACCGGGCCACTGACGCGGATCACGCCCAGGCGATGGAACAGGCTGTCGTACAAGGCATCGGAGCCGGACAGCGAGCTGGTGTGGCTGAGCGCCAGTTCGGCGCCGATCTGCGACACGCCGGTCTTCAACGCAATGATCGGCGTGCCCTGTTGCAATGCCTTGCACGCAGCACGGGCGAAGCCCGGCACGTTCTTCAGACCTTCCAGGTGCAGGCCGATGGCGGTTACCCGTGGGTCGTCGAGCAGCACGTCCATCAGCTCGGCCACCCCCAGTTGTGCCTGGTTGCCGACCGAGGCCATGTAGGCCACCGGCAGCGAACGGTCGCTCATCGACAGGTTGTAGGCGAAGTTGCCGCTCTGGGTGAGGATCGCCACGCCCTTCTCCACCTGCTGGCCACCATGGGCCACCGGCCACAGGGCAGCGCCGTGCAGGTAGTCGAGCAGGCCGTAGCAGTTGGGGCCGAGCAAGGCCATGTTGCCGGCGGCGGCGAGCAGGCGCTGCTGCAGCTGGCGGCCCTCTTCGCCACTTTCGGCAAAACCCGAGGCATAGCAGATGGCGCCACCGGCGCCGCGTGCGGCCAGCTCGGCAACGCACTGCAGGGTCAGTTCGCGGTTGGTGGCGATGAACACCGCGTCCGGGGCATGGGGCAAGTCGGCCACCCGCGCCACACAGGGGATACCTTCAAGGCTGTCATGCTGCGGGTTGACCAGCCACAACTCGCCGCCAAAGCCACCTTCGGCGCAGCGCTTGAGCGCCCGCGCCATGCTGCGCCCGCCGACGAAGGCCAGGTGCCGGGGTGCCAGCAGGCGCTTGAGGTTGTCACGAATCGAATGCGACATGGGTGTTCTCCTGGCGTTCAGCGCAGCAGCGGGCGCAGCAGTTCGCGGGCGATGATGTGCCGCTGGATTTCCGAGGTGCCTTCCCAGATGCGCTCGATGCGTGCGTTGCGCCAGATGCGCTCGACCGGCCCTTCATCCATCAGGCCCATGCCGCCGAAGATCTGCACGGCTTCGTCGGCAACCTTGCCCAGCACCTCGCTGGCGAACAGCTTGGCCATGCCGGCCTCGCCGTCGGTCATGCTGCCCTGGTCCATCTTCCAGGCGGTGTGCAGGGTGAGCATTTCCGCAGCGCGAATCTGCGTGGCCATGTCGGCCAGCTTGAACGACACGCCCTGGTAGCTGCCGATGGCCTGGCCGAACTGCTTGCGGTCGGCGGCCCATTGCAGCGACAGGTCGAGGGCACGCTGGGCCTGGCCCACGCAGTTGGCGGCGACCATCACCCGGCCGGCGGTGAGCCAGGCGTTGGCCACCTCCCAGCCCTTGCCGACCTCGCCCAGCACCTTGCTGGCCGGGACCCGGCAGTCGTCGAAGAACAGCTCGTAGGTGTGGTAGCCACGGTTGCTCACGCACTTGGGGCCACGGCGGATGGTCATGCCCGGCGTGCCCCGGTCGACCAGGAAGGCCGTTACCGCGTTGCGCTTGCGCCCGTTGTGCTCGTAGGTGTCGGTGACGGCGAAGACGATGGCGAAATCGGCGTGGCCGGCATGGCTGATGAAGTGCTTGCTGCCGTTGATGACGAAGTCGTCACCCTGGCGCACGGCACGGGTCTTGATGGCGTTGGCATCGGAGCCGGCGCCCGGCTCGGTGAGAGCGAAGCAGTCGATCTTCTCGCCCTGCACGCAGGGCAACAGGTAGTCGTTGATCTGCTCGTCCTTGCAGGCCATGAGGATTTTCGATGGCCGCGCGACGAACACGTGCAGGGCCCAGGACACCTTGGACAGTTCGCGCTCGATCAGCGCCTGGGACAGATAGTCCAGGCCACCGCCGCCGACCTCCTCGGGCATGTTGAAGGCATAGAACCCGGCGGCGATGGCCTTGCCGCGGATCTGCGCAGCCAGCTCGGGCGACACGGCATCGGCGCGGTCCACTGCCTCCTCATGGGGCAGCAGCTCCTTGGCGACAAAGCTGCGTACCGCTTCCACCAACATTTCTTGTTCTTGGGTCAGTTGGAAATTCATCTGCGAAGGTCCTGGTGAGGGTCGGTTATCGGGTTACTGGCCGGTGAAACGGGGGGCGCGGCGTTCCACCGAGGCTTGCAGCGCCTCGGCACCGTCCTGGCTGCGGCCGCACAGCAGGCCGGCCTGGCGCTCGGCCTCCAGCTGCTCGGCCAGGGTGCGTCGCGCGCCGTCGCGGATCAGCCGCTTGGTCTGCGCGTAGGCGAAGGTAGGGCCGTTTGCCAGGCGCCCGGCCAGCTCGGCGGCCACGGCGGGCAGTTGCTCGTCGGCACAGACTTCGCTGACCAGCCCGGCCGCCAGGGCACGTTCGGCACCCCACAGCTCATCGAGGAACAACAGGCGCTTGGCCTGCTCGCTGCCGATCAGCCGTGGCAGGTGCCAGCTGGCCCCGGCATCGGGGCTGTAGCCCATGCTGGTGTAGCCGGCCTTGAAGCGCGCCGAGGCCGCGGCGATGCGCAGGTCGCAGCACAGGCTGAGGTCCATGCCACCGCCCACGGCAGTGCCGTTGATGGCAGCGATGGTGGGCTTGTCGAGGCTGTGCAGGCGCAACATCAGGGCGTGGGCGGTTTCGGTCCAGCCGTAGCTTTCCAGGGTGCCCTGGGCCTCGGCCGCGGCCCATTCGGCCAGGTCGGCACCGGCGCAGAAGCTGCGCCCGCTGCCGGTCAGCACCACCACGCGCACGACCGGGTCGCTGTTGCAGGTTTCCAGCAGGGCGTGCAGTTGCTTGAGGGTGGGGATGTCCAGCGCGTTGCGCTGCTCGGGGCGGTTGAGGGTGATCCAGGCAACGCCGGCTTCGACCTTGCTCAACAGTGACGACGACGGGGTGGTCATGGGGGGCCTCGGTGTTGTTGTGATGGTTTGAGAGGGCTTGATGAGGGAGATACTAAACGAGTGTTCAACAAGGCGGCAATTGCGCGGGGATTGGGCTGTAACAACGCTTGAAAACGATGTATATCGTTGTTTTTATTAGTTTTATTTGTTGGATCAAGGTTGAGATAGGAGGTGGTTGTTACAACTTTGTACAACTGACGGATTGCTGGGGGCGCTTTGCGCCCCTTTCGCGACACAAGGCCGCTCCCACAAGTCATTCGCAGACTTCAGGTCTGCGCGGTACCTGTGGGAGCGGCCTTGCGTCGCGATGGGCTGCGTAGCAGCCCCCGAGATTGAAACCTCAGACCCCCGGCACGCTCGGCTCGAAAGCCCCCTGCCGACGGCGGTTGACGAAGAAATACGCCGCATAGCACAGGGCAATGAAGCCAAAGCCCCAGTACAACGACGGCCGCTGGGTTTCATCCAGCGCCAGGAACACGAACAGCGAGCTGCACAGGGTGATGCACAGCAGCGGCACCAGCGGGTACAGCGGCGCCTTGTACTTCAGGTCCTGCAGTTGCCCACCGTCACGCAGGTAGACCTTGCGGAAGCGGTACTGCGCCAGGGCGATGACGATCCAGGTCACGGTGCCGGACATGCCACTCACCGCCATCAACACCATGAACAGGGTGTCGGCGGCAACGAAACTGGTCATCAGCGAGATCAGCGCAAAGCACAGGGTGATGCTCAGCGCCCGCAACGGCACGCCACGCTTGCTCAGCGGCGACAGGCTTTTCGGCGCCATGCCGCTCTTCGACATAGCCCAGAGGATGCGCGTGGAGGCATACAACCCGGAGTTGCCCACCGAAAGGATGGCGGTGAGGATGACGAAGTTCATCAGGTCGGCGGCAAAGGGGATGCCGACCATGTCGAACACCTGCACGAACGGGCTTTCCATCAGCCCGGCCTGCTCGAACGGCACGATGGCCGAGAGCACGGCAATCGCCAGCACGTAGAAGATCAGCACGCGGAACACCACGTTGCGCACGGCCCGTGGGATGCTCTTTTCCGGGTGCTCGGTCTCGCCGGCCGCCACCCCCATGATTTCACAGCCCTGGAAGGCATAGACCACGGTCACCATCACCGCGAACACCGCCGACAGGCCATGGGGGAACAGCGACTCGCCCACCAGGTTGTCCAGCATCGGTGCCGGCGCCCCGCTGCTCAGCGGGATGGCGCCGAAGATCACCAGCAGGCCGATGATGATGAAGCCGAGGATGGTCGCCACCTTGATCCCCGAGAACCAGTACTCCGCCTCGCCGAAGGCACGGGTGGCCAGGGCGTTGAGGCCGAACAGCACGACCACGAACAGCGCCGACCAATACCAGATCGGTACCTCGGGGAACCAGCGGGTCATCAGCATGCCGGCGGCGGTGAACTCCAGGCCCACGGTGGTGGCCCAGCTCATCCAGTACACCCAGCCGATCATGAAGCCGGTGGCCGGGCCGATGAACTTGGTGGCGTGGGCCTGGAACGAACCGGACACCGGCATCTGCACCGACAGCTCGCCCAGGCAGACCATCACCAGGTACATCAGCAAACCCGCGACCAGGTAGGCCAGGATCGCGCCTATCGGGCCGCCCTGGTTGATGGTCACGCCCGAGCCCATGAACAGCCCGGTGCCGATCACCCCGCCCAGCGACAGCATGAAGATGTGCCGGCTTTTCAGCGCGCGGGTGAGCTGGATCTTTTCGCGGTTGTCAGTCATGGCGCACCTCGCCTTTGCGGCTGGTGCCAGGCCGCGCGGGGGTGCCGCGCGGAGTGGTAGGAAGGAGGGGCTGAGCGCTACGGCATGTCATTATTCTTGTCTCCAATAAGCCTCATGGACCGCGTGCAACACGGTTGCCATGGATTATTGGAAACGGATGTAAGGTGCCGTTGTACGAACGGATCGAAGATGTAAAAAGTCGTAAGTTTTTTGTACGTCAGCTCTGGATCAGCTGTTCCAGGGTGGCGCGGGCCTGGGCAAGCTCGGTGGCCAGCGGCGCGCCGAGCGCTTTCAATGCCTGTTCGTCATGCTGCCGGGCAGCGTCCTCAAGGCGTCGCAACAGCGCGGCCAGGCCAGAAAAACCCAGGGAGTCGCAACTGCCGGCCAGGCGGTGGGCCAGGTGCAGCACTTCGGTAAAGTCCTCGGCAGGCAGCGCCTCGGCCAACGCCGTGGCGTGATGTTCCAGCGACTGGCGCAGCACCTTCAACAGGCCTTGCAGCTTCTGTTCACCCAGCAGCGAGCGGTGGGTGTCCAGCAATGACCAGTCCATTGTCGCGTCGACGTCGGCCACTTCAGCGGGCGCCGCTTCGGCCAGCGCCCGGCGCAGGTTGTCCAGCCGCAGGGGCTTGGCCAGCACTCCCTGCATGCCGGCATCCAGGTACCCTGGCACTTGCCCCGGTTGCACGCCAGCCGTCAGTGCCAGGATCCGGCTGTGGCGGTTCGGCCCGGGCGTGGCACGCAGTTGCCGGCACAGCTCCACCCCGCTCATGCCGGGCAGGTGCACGTCGAGCAGGATCAGGTCGAAGCGCCGCTGTGCGCAGGCCTGCAGGGCTTGCCCGGCGTCCTCGGCAAAGCTCACCCGGTGGCCATCGCGCAGCAGCAACCCACCGGCCACCTCGCGGTTCAATGCCACATCCTCGACTACCAGGATATCCAGGCTGGCCAGGGGCGAAGGGGCTGGTGAACTGGCCTGCACTGGCTGCCCGCGGGCCATGTCGAGTTCGAACCAGAAGCGACTGCCCTGCCCTTGCACGCTGTCCAGGCCAATGCAGCCCCCCAGTTTTTCCACCAGGTGCTTGCAGATCGCCAGGCCCAGGCCGGTGCCGCCGTAGCGCCGGGCCACCGCCTCGCTGGCCTGGACGAAGCGGTCGAAGACCCTGGCCTGCACAGCCGGCTCGATGCCGATGCCATTGTCGCTGACCGACACCCGCACGCGCTGCGAGCCCTGGTCACTGGCCAGTACCTGCACCGCAAGCTGCACCTGGCCGTGTTCGGTGAACTTGATGGCGTTGGCCAGCAGGTTGCTGAGCACCTGGCGCAGGTACTGTTCGGCACCGTGCTGGTACTCGGCCAATTGCTCGTCGATGTCCAGTTGCAGGGCGTCGCCATTGTCCCGGGCCATGGGTTCGAGCAGCGCCAGCACTTCCTGGCACAACTGGCGTAGCGAAAAACCGACCAGCTCGGCGCGGCTTTCGCCCTCCTCGAGGCGGGCGAAATACAGCACCTCGTTGAGAATCGCCAGCAGCCCCTCGCCAGCCTTGTACAAGGCCTCGACGCGCTGGCGGTCGGCCGCCTCCAGCCGGCCGCCGCGCAGCAGCTCGGCCATGCCGAGAATGCCGTTGAGCGGTGTGCGCAGTTCATGGCTCATGGTCGCCAGGAAGCGTGACTTGGCCAGGTTGGCGGCTTCGGCCTCGTCCTTGGCCCGGGCCAGGCTGGCGGTGCGCCGCTCGACCATGGCCTGCAGTTCGTCGCGCTTGTCCTGCAACGCCAGGCGGTCGCGTTCGCGGCGCTCGATGTCACTGAGGATGGCGCGGCGCATGTCATCCAGGGCATTGGCCACGGTGTCGATCTCGTCCGGGCGCGTCGACGGCCGGCGCCCCAGGCGCAACGGTTCCTGCCACTGGCCGGCGCCAATACGCCGGGCGAACTCGGCCATCACTTGCAGGTGGCGGGTGACCAGGCGGTAGAACAGCCCCGACAGCGCCACCGCCAGGCCACACAGGAACACGCCCATCCACAGCAGGCTGGCAAGGCCAGTGGCATACAGCCGACTGTGCACCGCGCCCAGGTCGATGCTCACTTCCAGCTCGCCCAGGTGCCTGGCCGGCCCCGAGGGCGGCTGGTAATCGAGGGGGAAGCGTTCGATACGCAGCGGTCCCTTGGGCTCGGCGGCGCCACGCAACAGCTGGAAATCGTCGCTGACCAGGCGCACCCGGGCGACATCGGAAAAGTCCACCAGGCCGCGCAGTTGTGTGTCCAGCTGTGCCTCGTCCAGGTCCCACAGGCTGCGCTCCACGCTGGCCAGGTAACCGGCGCGGATCAACGCCATGCGCGCCTCGATATCGCGCATCTCGCGGCGGTACTCGAAATACAGCTGCACCGAGCTGGCCAGCACGGTGAAGCACAGGCTGAACAGCAGGATGAACAGCAGCAGGCGGCGCAGCAAGCCATCGGTGCGCAGGCGGATCATCGGGAGTCCGCCGGCAGGTTGACCATGTCGCGGTAGGTCACTTCGCTCTGCTCCAGCCAGCGCTCGATCTCGCCGGCCTGGTTCATGCGCTGCAACTGCGCGTCGATTTCGTCCATATGCTGGCTCAAGGGCGATTGCCGTGATATCGCAACGCGCAGGTAGTCCACGCTCAGGGCCGTGGGCAATACGCGGATGTCCTGCGCCCCAGGCAGGTTCTCGATGAACAGCTGGCCGGTGCGCCGCTCCTGGATCACATAGTCGATGCGCCCACGGATCAGCTTGCCGAAGTTCTGCTGGCTGGACGACACCCGTTCGATGTTCTGGTGGCGGGCGACGAAGCGGTCGAAATCGGCGCCGTAGCTTTCGCCGTACAGCAGGCCGCCACGGTAGCTGGCCAAGTCCTCCAGGCGCTGGAACTGCACTGGCCGCAGGCGGTTGTAGAACACCGCCACTTCCTCACGCACCACCGGCACCGTGGAAAAGCGCATGCGTTGGTCACGCTGGTCGCTGTTGTAGGCCAGCACCACGTCCACCCGCCCGGCGGCAGCGTCCATCAGGCAGCGCTTCCAGTTGCCCAGCACCACGGTCTGCACTTCGTAGCCCATGCGCGCGAACAGCTCTCGCACCACGGTGGGGGCCAGGCCACGCACCTGGTGGCCGTCACTCCAGGAAATCGGCGGGTACACCGGGTAGTCGCAATAGCGCACCGGCTGCCTTGCACTGGCCTGCACGGCGAACAATGCCAAGGCCAGCACCCAGGCGCTGCGGGTCATGCCGCCACGCTGGCGGTGAACAGGTAGCCGGTGCCGTGGATGGTGATGATCAGCTGGGGCTCGGCCGGGTCGTCGTGCAGCTTGCGCCGCAGGCGGCCGACCAGCACGTCGATGGAGCGGTCGTTGGGCACCCACTCGCGGTTGCGGATCTGGTCCATCAACTGGTCACGGCTGAGGGTGTGGCCGCTGTTGCGCAGGAACACGCTGAGCAACTGGAATTCGCCATGGGTCAGCAGGGTTTGCCCGCCACGGGCGTCGATCAGGCGCCGGCGGTCGGTGTCCAGCGCCCAGTCGGCGAACTGTTTCAGCGATTGCGCGCAGGCCGGCGCCGGGTGCACCTCGCGGGCATGGCGCACGCGGCGGATCAGGTTCTTGGCGCGGGATACCAGTTCGCGGGGGTTGAGCGGCTTGATCACGTAGTCGTCGGCGCCGCATTCCAGGCCGACGATACGGTCGATGTCGTCGTTGCGGCCGGTGATGAGGATGATGCCGACCTCCGAGCGTACCCGCAGCTCGCGGGTCAGGGTGAGGCCGTCCTTGCCGGGCAGGCGGATGTCCAGCAGCACCAGGTCGACATCCTGGCTGCCAAGCAGGGCTTCGGCCTTTTCCGCGGTGTCGGCGCAGTGCACGTCATAGCCTTCCTGGGACAGATAGGCCTGCAGCAAGTCACGAATAAGCGGATCGTCATCGACGATCAATACCCGAGGCGTCATTGCGTGTCGTCTCTTTTTTTATTGGTTTGTTCTACACACTCGCGACAGCAGCGTACTCGTTACTGAACAGGCGATCAACAGCCCTCCGGCAGGCTGAAGCGGCGTCGGCCACCGGCCTGCAGGCCATCGACCCAGGCCTCACAGATCAGCACGCCCTGCTCGGGGGTGAAGGTACCGGGATTGAGCCCCGACTCCAGCCACAGGCCATCGAGCAAGGCGCTCAGGCTGATGGCCGCCAGGTCGGCATCGAAGCCCTGCCAGCCCTCCTCCCCGGCCAGCGTGGCCAGCAGCCCGCTCAGTTCATTGCGGTATTCGCCATAGGAATGGTCATGCACCTGGTTGATCGCATCGGCGGTCTTCACCGCGCCCCAGAACGCCAGCCAGGCGTCGAGCAATTGCGGGTCGAGCAGCTCGGCGCAGAACGAGGCGCGGAAGAACGCCGACAACCGCTCGCGGGCATTGGGCGCGGCCTGGGCCATGGCCTCGCGCAGCAGGCCCATCACCCGGCCGGTGACCGCCATGTAGGCTTCGGCCACCAGCTCATCCTTGCCGGCGTAGTGATGGCTGATCAACCCGACCGAGACCCCGGCCTCGGCCGAAATCTTGCGGATCGACGCGCCCTGGAAGCCATGTCGCTTGAGGCATACCAAGGTCGCCTCGACCAGGTTGGCTTTGCGCAATTCCGGCAGCATGCGGTGGTAGCGGGCTTCCTGGTTCATCGGCGGCTCTCGGGCTAGGGGCTGGACTGAACGACTGTACAACAAGCCGGACTGCGTGATAAACCCTTGGCACCGATGCCCACAACAACAAAAGCGGCTGCCATGAACGACCTGATCACACGTGACCTGAACCAGGGCCTGCTGACCCTGGCCTTCAACCGCCCCGACAAGCTCAATGCCTTGAACACCGCCATGTACCAACAGCTGGGCGACCTGCTGCTGGCGGCAGGTGAAGACCCTGATGTCGAAACCATCATCATCACCGGTGGGCCGCACTGCTTTACCGCCGGCAATGACTTGCGCGACTTCCTCGACAACCCGCCCGGCGACCTGGACAGCCCGGTGTTCCGCCTGATGCGGGTGGTGATGGGCCTGGACAAACCGCTGATTGCCGCGGTCAGTGGTGCGGCGATCGGTATTGGTGCCACCTTGCTGTTGCATTGCGACCAGGTGCTGGTCAGCCGTACGACCAAGCTGCGCATCCCTTTCGCGCCGTTGGGCGTGTGCCCGGAGTTTGGTTCCAGCCTGCTGCTGCCGCGCTTGCTTGGCCATGCCCGGGCGGCTCGCCTGCTGCTGGCAAACGAGTTGCTTGATGGCGAACGGATGGTGGCCTGGGGGTTGGCCAATGAACTGCATGAAGACGGTGAGCAGTGCCTTGCAGCTGCCCGGCGCCTGGCGCGGCAGCTGCAAGGCTACCCGCAGGCGGCGCTGCGCATCAGCAAGCGGCTGCTCAAGGACGGCCAACGAGCCGAGCTTGAGGCGACAGTGGCGCGGGAAAGCCGGTTGTTCATCGAGTGCTTGCGCACTGAAGAAGCGCGAGCGGTGTTGCGAGGGTTGATCAAAGATTGAAACCCAGGGGCCGCGTTGCGGCGGGCACGCCCGCTCTCATAGAACAACACATAACTCATTGATTTAGCGTGGCTCTGTGGGAGCGGGCGCGCNNCTCCCACACGGTACGCGGAACGCTTGCGCACTGAGTTCTCTGCGCGACAGCGCAGCCCAAAGGGCTGGGCTCATGGCCGGGATATGAGGTGCTAGTAGCCGGTCATCTCCAGATACCCTCGCCCACCCGCACTCCCGGTCAAGCGCACTGGCCCCTCCCAATACGGGAACCGTGTCTCCATCCAGGCCTGCGACTCCACAGCCTCGACCTGCACATCCACGCCATGCCCCGGCACCTGCACCCGCCATCGCGTCGGCACCTGCTTGCCGTTCTTCTGCCGAGCCCAGGCCAGCACCTGCAGCTGGATCTGCGCACCCTGCAGCACCACCACCTCACCCTGCGGGCCGACCCAGGTCCCGGCGCGATACGCCTCCCCTTGCACCTCGCGCACCTGGAACAGCATCAGCCTGGCGCCACTGTCCAGGTGCAGGGAAAACCAGTCCCACCCCGTCTGCCCGGCAGCCAGCGGCTGGCTGCTCCATTCCCGGTCCAGCCAGGCCTGGCCGGTAACTGCAATGCACTGGCCGTCACGCTGCACTTCCCCACTCACCCGGTAGAACGGCTGACTGTAATAGTACGAAGCCTGCCCCTTGCCGGACTTCTCGCTGTAGCCCTGGTCCCCGTGCAGCACCAAGGGCCGATCGCTATGCAGTTGCAGGTCGTAGCGAAAGCCGTCACCACCGGCGACCATTTGCAGATTTTCGATGCCACTGCTGCCCTGCAACGACCAGTCATTGATCCACGCCCGGAACGGCTGGGCCTGCACGCCAGCCTGGCCGATACCCCCACGCGCCAAGGTTTCGCCAGACTGATGACCACCGGGACCGGTCAACGCCGCGTGCCCCATCCACAGGTTCGGGCTGTTCCAGCCAGCAGTCTCGGGGCCTGGGCGCAGGGCCGAGCGAAACAGCGTCCACTGCGCACCCCAGTCCCGCCCCTGGAAGTCCTGGAGGTTGGCGGTGACATACCACCATTCGATGCGGAAGCCATCATGTGCCCCGTGGTCACGCGGAAATTCCAGGCGATGGCCGCGGCTTACCTGGCTGAATTCACCCGCCTGCTGCCCGAGCCCGGCATAGCTCTGCTCGGCGGGCTGGTCACAGCCGCCCAGCAACCCACACAGCAACAGCCAGGCGCTACGTTTCATCGGCAAACAGCCTCAACAGTTCGCGCGGCTGGCGACGCGCCAGCTGCCACAGTGGCCAGGCGCTGGCCAACAGGCTGGTAAGCATGCCCAGCACGGCCAGATGCAGAAGTTGCGCAGGGAACACGTAGAGCGGCAAACGCCAGCCGAATGCCTGCACGTTCACCACCGCGACCAGGCACCAGGCCAGCAGGATGCCCAGCGGAATCGCCAGCAGCACGGTAAGGCTGCTCAGCAACAGTGTCTGCCCGAGGCTCAGCCACACCAGGTGCGTGCGCCGCACGCCCAGTGCCCACAGCGGCGCAAGCTGGCCCAGGCGGGTTTGGCCCAGGGTCAGCAGGTTGATGAACAGCGCCACGCCTGCCACGCCAAGGGTAAGGCTGTTGAGCGCGGCGGTGGCAGCGAAGGTGCGGTTGAATACGTCGGTCGACCAGCGTTTGAGCCGCCTCTGCTCGACCACGCGGCTGTCGTCCAGGGCGAAGCGCTGTTGCAATTCGGTCTCGAATGCCGACACCTGATCGCCCACCAGATCGACACTCAACCCGGTCAGGGTTGCCTGTGGCCAGTGCCCGCGCAGCCAGCCGGCATTGACCAGCATATGCCCTTTGGGGTTGCCGTAATCGGCATAGATGCCCACAACGCTCAGGGCTGGCGAAGTGTCTGCGGGCAGCCTCAGGCGATCACCCAGCTGCAGCTTCAGTCGCCTGGCCAGCTGTTCACTGAGCATCACGGCCTGCCCGGCGGCCAGTTGTTGCCAGGCCTGCTTTTGCTGCGCCAGCAATGGCCAGCGTGTGCGATAGACGGGATGATCGACGATGCCCTGGACCTGCACCGGCCAGCCCTGCAGCTGCGTTTCCACACGCCAGCCGGGCAATACCACCTCCACCGAAGGCTGCTGCCCTAGCCACTCAGCTATCTGCAAGCCCTGGGCGGTGTCCCTTGGGGTGACATACAAGTCGGCGGACAGGCGCAGGTCAAGCCAGCCGACAAAGGTCTTGCGAAAGCCCTCGGTCATGCTGCCCACCCCGACACTGGCCGCCAGCGCCAGCAACAGTGCCATCAATGCCAGGCTCAAGGCCGGCAATTGCTGGCGGCTGTCCGCGACGAACCATTGCGCCAAAGGCCGCCGGCAATGGCGCGCCAGCCAGGCCAGCACCCGGTCGAGCAAGGCCGGCAGCAGCAGCGCCGCCGCCAGCAGCAAGCCTGCCAGCAGGCCGAACGCGCTGGGCAGGCTGTCGCCCAGCACGCCACAGCCCAGGGCCAGCAAAAGCAACAGGCCCGCCACCAGGGCCTGGCGCCGCAACCAAGGCCCCTGGGCCAACCGCCATGCCTGAGGTTGGGCCAGCGTCAGCAACGGCAACTGCGCCGCACGCAGTACACTGCCCAAACCCGCCAGCAGCGCCCCCAGCACGCTCACCAGCACGCCCATCAGCCACCACCCGGCGGGCAGGCTCAGCGCCCCGGCGACCTGGGCGCCATACAGGCCGCGCAAGCTGGCGGCCACATCGGGCAGCAACCACGCGGCCAGCCCGTAACCACTGGCCACGCCGGCCAGACCGCCCAGCACCGCGAACAGCCCCAGCTCCAGCACCAAGGCGCACAGCAAGGTTTGCAGGCTGATGCCACAGGCGCGCAGGTTGCGAACCAGGCCGCGCCGCTGTTCCAGTGCCAAACCGATTGCGGCATGGGCAATGAACAGGCCGACGACGAACGCCAGCAGGCCAAGGGCGGTCAGGTTGAGGTGGAAGCTGTCGGTCAGCCGCTGCAAGCCGCCATCGTCCTGCCGGGGTTGCAGCTCAAGGTAAGGCGCGATATCCGCCGGCAACGGCCCCGGCGAGGCAGCCACCAGCAAGCGCGACAACTGCCCGGGTGCATGCAGCAACGCCTGGGCGTGGCCGATATCGACCACGATCACCCCTGGGGCCAGCGCTGGCTGTAGAACCAACGGCGGCAGCAGCTGCCCTTCGCTATCGCGTACTGAAGCACCGGGATCTGCATGCAGCTGGCGCAAGGTGTCCGGCCCGACCCAGGCTCGCCCGGGCTTGCCGACAAAGGCCTGCAGATCGAACGTTCCGGGCTGCACACCGGCGATGCTACTGGCCGGCGGCAGGCTCAACGGCTCGATGCCGATCAACCGCACGCTACGCGCCGGCTCACCAGCAAAGCGCAAGCGCCCTTCCAGTACCGGCGTCACCGCCCAGCCCAGCCTGCGCAACTGCACGTACAGTGCCTGGTCAAAGCGCTCGCCACGGCGCGGCACCAGTTGCGCCTGCAACGGCACGGCCAGCACCGCGCTGGCCCGGGCATAGTCGCTGCGTGCCTGGCTGTTCAGCGCCTGCACGCCGGTCCACAGCGCCGTGGCCAGCCACAGGCCGGTGAAGATGCTGAAAAACTGCACGCGATGGCGCCGCCAGTGGCTGAGCAGCGCCAGCAGGGCCAGCGATAGAAGCCTCATCCGCCCTGCTCGGGCCGCACGCGGCCGGCCTGCAGGTAACAACGCTGCTGCAAGCGCGCCGCCAGCCGCGGGCTGTGGGTCACCATCAGCACCCCACTGCCAGCCTCGGAGACCAGTTGCAACAGCAGGCTCAACACCTCATCGCTGCTGGTTTCATCGAGGCTGCCGGTGGGTTCGTCGGCCAGCAACCAGGCCGGGCGCCCGGCCAGGGCGCGGCCGATGGCAACCCGCTGTTGCTGGCCGCCAGACAATTGCTCCGGGTAACGCGCCAGCAAATCCGCCAAACCCAGGCGCTGCGCCAGGTAGGCCAGCCAATCGGGATCATGCCGACCGGCCAGCCGGGCCTGGAACGCAAGATTGGCCCCCACGTCCAGGCTGCTGATCAGGTTGTACTGCTGGAACACCAGGCCTATGCCCTCCCGCCGCCACAACGCCAGCGACGCCTCGGAACGGCTGTCGAGCGGGGTGTCGTCGATCAGGATGCGGCCACTGTCGGCACGGTCCAGGCCGGCCACCAGGTGCAGCAAGGTACTCTTGCCGCTGCCCGACTCGCCCATCAGCGCCAGGCTGCTGCCGCGCGCCAGGCGCAGGTCGACGCCCTGCAGCACGGGGAGCGGGCCCTGGGGGGTGGGGAATGATTTGTGCAGTTGCTCGATGACCAGCATCGACGGGCCTTGGTGGGTTCAGGGGTCTTCTTAGGAATAGCAGGTTCATCGCGGCGTGGGTGTGCTCCTGGACAAGACGTGCATGGTGCCATTGGCAAATTCGATCACCGTACCGTCGCCAATGAACAAATCTTCATTTTGTCGGCAAGCCCCTGATTGCGGACATGACAGCCATCTTCGCGCCTGCAGCCGCAGGCCTTCACCTTGAGGGGGCTCACTACCTTGCGTAGCATCACCGCCCCCCGGGGCCGCTGCGCGGCCCATTCGCGGGCACGCCCGCTCCCACAGGCGCGTGCCCAAAGCGCTCACATCTCACCCAGCCACACCATCAGCAGACAGAACCCCGATGCCGCAACCCATACCCCTCAAGGACCACGAAAAGGAAAAGCACCTGGTCAACCGCCGGCTTCTGGCCTGCGCCGCCCTGGTCTTCAGCCTGGTCGCCGTCCTGGTGGGCCGGCTCTATGTGCTGCAGGTGCTGCAGCACGACCAGCAGACCGCCGTATCGGAAAACAACCGCGTGCACGTGCTGCCCATCGCCCCCGAGCGCGGGCTGATCTACGACCGCAACGGCGTGGTGCTGGCCGACAACAAGCCCAGCTTCGACCTCACCATGACCCGCGAGCGGGCCGGCGGTGACACGGCCAAGGTCCTCGATACCCTGGCCCAGGTGCTGAGCCTGACCGACGACGACCGCAAGCAGTTCGACAAGGACCTGCGCCGTGGCCGCAAGCCGTTCGAGCCGGTGACCCTGATGGTCGGCCTGAGCGAAGAGCAGATCGCCCTGGTGGCGGTGAACCAGTTCCGCCTGCCAGGCCTGGAGGTGGAACCACAGTTCATCCGCGAGTACCCGCTGGCCGAGCATTTCGCCCACTCGGTGGGCTATGTGGGGCGCATCAACGAGAAAGAGGCCAAGACCCTCGACAGCACCGAATACCGGGGCACCCAGTCGATCGGCAAGACGGGCATCGAGCACTTCTACGAAAGCCAGCTGCATGGCCACGTGGGCTACGAGGAGGTCGAGACCAACGCCCAGGGCCGGGTGATGCGTGTGCTCAACCACAAGGCCCCGACCCCGGGCCAGGACATCGTCCTGACCCTGGACGCCCACCTGCAACTGGCCGCGGAAAAGGCCCTGGGCGACCGCCGTGGCTCGGTGGTGGTGCTCGACCCGGCCAATGGCGACGTGCTGGCGATGGTCAGCAACCCCAGCTTCGACCCCAACCTGTTCGTCAAGGGCATCAGCTTCAAACAGTACGCCGCCCTGCGCGATTCCATCGACCGCCCGCTGTTCAACCGCGTGCTGCGCGGCCTGTATGCGCCCGGTTCGACGGTGAAGCCGGAGGTGGCCATCGCCGGCCTCGACAGCGGCGTGATCACCCCGGGCAGCCGGGTGTTCGACCCGGGCTACTACGAGCTGCCCAACTACGACCACAAGTACCGCAACTGGAACCGCAGCGGTGATGGCTGGGTGGATATGTACACCGCCATCATGCGTTCCAACGACACCTACTTCTACGACCTGGCGCACAAGCTGGGCATCGACCGCCTGCACGACTACATGGCCGAGTTCGGCCTGGGCCAGAAGGTCTCGCTGGACATGTTCGAGGAGGCGTCCGGGCTGATGCCGTCGGCCGAGTGGAAGCGCGCCACCCGGCGCCAGGCCTGGTTCCCGGGCGAGACGCTGATCCTGGGCATCGGCCAGGGCTACATGCAGGTCACCCCGCTGCAGCTGGCCCAGGCCACCAGCCTGCTGGCGAGCAAGGGTGTGTGGCACCGCCCGCACCTGGCCATGACCGTGGGTGGCGATGCGCCGGTAGACCCCAACCCGATGCCCAATATCGTGCTGCACGACAGGCACGCCTGGGACCAGGTCAGCCAGGGCATGCAGATGGTCATGCACGACCCGCGCGGCATCGCCCGCGCTGCCGCGGCCGGTGCGCAATACCGGATTGCCGGCAAGAGCGGCACCGCGCAGGTGGTGGCGATCAAGCAGGGCGAACGCTACAACCGCGACAAGACCCTGGAGCGGCACCGCGACAATGCCCTGTTCGTCGGCTTTGCCCCGGCTGATCACCCGAGTGTGGTGGTGGCGGTGATGATCGAGAACGGTGAAGCCGGCGGGCGGGTGGCAGGGCCGGTGGTGCGGGAGGTGATGGATGCCTATCTGCTGGATGAGCAGGGGCATCTGAAGCCGCAGTATGCGGGTGGGGTAGTGCCTCGCAGCGTGCCGCACACTTGAGACTTCTGGGGCCGCATCGCAGCCCTTTCGCGACGCAAGGCCGCTCCCACAAGTTCAGTGTTGCGTCACAGGCAGCGCAAATCCTGTGGGAGCGGCCTTGTGTCGCGATGGGGCGCGAAGCGGCCCCAGCACATGAAAATCAAAATAAGGAATAAGAATATAAAATCTTATTCCTTTTTCATCATTCCCTAATCCTCTATAAATCCCCCAACTGCACAGCCGCCAACACTTGGCCAACTGTCTGCAGCGCAACACACGATCAACAGGCAACGCCCGCACGGCAACAGCGCCGCAACCATCAGAAAAGCGCTAACCAGTTGAAATAAAAGAATATTCAAACTCGGCACGACGATTGCTCAAGCAAAGTCCCCCGCTCAACCCGAACCGGAGACCTGCCCATGAGCACCCCACTGAACGTCGTAGCCCTGTCCGGCGGCACTGCCCGCCCTTCGCGCACCCTGGCCCTGACCGAGGCGATCCTCGCCGAACTGGCCCAGCACCTGCACATCAAGCCGCACCTGATCGAACTGGGCGAGATCGCCCGCCCGCTGGGCAGCGCCCTGTGGCGCAGCGAACTGCCCGAGGCCGTTGAACAGCAACTGCGCCTGGTGGAAAAAGCCGACCTGCTGGTGGTGACCACGCCGGTGTACCGCGGCAGCTTCACCGGCCACTTCAAGCACCTGTTCGACCTGATCGGCCAGGACGCCCTGGTCGACACCCCGGTGCTGCTCGCCGCCACCGGCGGCAGCGAGCGCCACGCGCTGGTGCTCGACCACCAGCTGCGCCCACTGTTCAGCTTCCTGCAAGCCCTGACCCTGCCCATTGGCGTGTTCGCCAGCCAGGCGGAAATGGCCGACTACCGGGTGTCCAGCGCAGCCCTGGCCGCCCGTATCCGCCTGGCCGCCGAGCGCGCCGTGCCGCTGTTCGGCGCCCATCATGCGCTGCGCAAGAGCGCCTGAGGAGCGGCCATGAATGCACCTGTGAACACCCCCCGGCGCCCTGCCCTGGCCATCGCCCGCGAACTGGCCGGGCAGTTTGCCCAGACCGCCGTCGAGCGCGACGAGCGCGGCGGCACGCCAAAAGCCGAGCGCGACGCCCTGCGTGACAGCGGCCTGCTGTCGCTGGTGATCCCGCAGGCGTTCGGCGGCCAGGGCGCCAACTGGCACGACACCTTCGCGGTGGTGCGCGAGTTCGCCCGGGTCGACAGCTCCATCGCCCACGTGTTCGGCTTCCATCACCTGATGCTGGCCACCGTGCGCCTGTTCTCGCGCCCGGACCAATGGCAACCGTGGTTCGAGCAGACCGCCCGCAAGCAGTGGTTCTGGGGCAATGCCCTGAACCCGCTGGACACCCGCACCGTGGTCAAGCACTTCGATGGCTGGTGCGAGTTTTCCGGCAAGAAAAGCTTCTGCTCCGGCGCCAGCGATTCGGAAATGCTCATCGCCTCGGCGGTGGACGAACGTGCCGGCGGCAAGCTGCTGATCGCCGCCATCCCCAGTGGCCGCACCGGCATCAGCCTGCACAGTGACTGGAACAACATCGGCCAGCGCCAGACCGACAGCGGCAGCGCCACCTTCGAGCGGGTACGGGTGGAGCACAACGAACTGCTGCTCGACCCAGGCCCCCTGAGCACGCCGTTCGCCGCCCTGCGCCCGCTGATTGCCCAGTTGCACTTCGCCAACCTGTTCCTCGGCATCGCCGAGGGGGCGTTCGAGGAGGCCCGCCAGTACACGCTCAAGGAAAGCCGGCCGTGGTTCCGCTCCAGCGCCGCCAGCAGCGCCGAAGACCCATACGTGCTGCGCCATTACGGCGAGTTCTGGGTCGGCCTGGAGAGCGTGCGCCTGCTGATCGAGCGGGCCGCACGCCAGCTCGATGCCGCCTGGGCCAGGGAGCACGCCCTCACGGCGCAAGAGCGCGGCGACCTGGCCCTGGCCATCGGCACCGCCAAGGTTGCCGCCAGCCGCCATGGCCTGGACATCTGCAACCGCCTGTTCGAGGTCACCGGCGCCCGCGCCACCCATGCTTCGCTACGCTTCGACCGGCACTGGCGCAACCTGCGCACGCAAACCCTGCACGACCCGGTGGACTACCGCATCCACGAACTCGGCGAGTGGGCCCTCAACGACAAGCGCCCTGCCCCATCGTTCTATTCCTGAGGATTGCCCATGCAACTGCTGACCCTCCCCCCGTCCCCGACACTGGCCACCTCGATCCGGGCCACCGCACAGGTTTTCGAAGACCCCAGGTCGCAGGCGCTGCTCGCCCACCTGCAACAGGTCGCCCCCAGCGAGGCCAGCGTGCTGATCATCGGCGAAACCGGCACGGGCAAGGAGCTGGTCGCACGCCACATCCACAACCTCAGCGGCCGGCGCAACGGCCCGTTCGTCGCGGTCAACTGCGGTGCCTTTTCCGAATCGCTGGTCGAGGCGGAGCTGTTCGGCCATGAAAAAGGCGCCTTCACTGGTGCCCTGGCGGCCAAGGCCGGCTGGTTCGAGGAAGCCAACGGCGGCACGCTGTTCCTCGACGAAATCGGCGACCTGCCGTTGCCGATCCAGGTCAAGCTGCTGCGCGTGCTGCAGGAGCGCGAAGTGGTACGGCTGGGGTCGCGCAAGAGCATCCCGATCAATGTGCGGGTACTGGCGGCGACCAACGTGCAGCTGGAAAAGGCCATCAACGCCGGGCATTTTCGCGAAGACCTGTACTACCGGCTGAACGTGGTGACCTTGCAGTTGCACCCGTTGCGCGACCGCCCGGGTGACATCCTGCCGCTGGCCCGGCACTTCATCCGCAGCTACAGCGACCGGCTGGGCTACGGGCCGGTGGAGTTGAGCGCCAAGGCCCAGGCCAAGCTGGTGGAATACAGTTGGCCGGGCAACATCCGCGAGCTGGAGAACGTGATTCACCACAGCTTGCTGACCTGCGGTGACGGTACGGTGCAGGCGCAGGACCTGCGCTTGTCCAACCTGCGTATCGAACGGCAGGAGGAAGAGCCTGCGGGCAATGGTGTGGAGGATCTGCTGCAGCGGGCGTTCAGCCGCTTGTTCGAAGAGCAGTCGGGTGACCTGTACGAGAAGGTGGAAAATGCCCTGCTGCGGTCGGCGTATCGGTTCTGCCATTACAACCAGGTGCATACCGCGCAGTTGCTGGGGTTGTCGCGCAACATCACCCGTACCCGGCTGATTGCGATCGGCGAGTTGGTGGTGAACAAGCGGCGGGGGCAGGAGCAGCAGGTGCTGGATAACCGGGTGGTGCGGTTGTCGATCTGAATGGTGTATGGCCTGTTCGGGCCTCTTCGCGGGCACGCCCGCTCCCACAGGTGCTGCGCCAACCTTGAAAGCGGCGCGATACCTGTGGGAGCGGGCGTGCCCGCGAAGAGGCCGGCACAGACACCCAAATTGCTAGCTCCGATCGCCTCCGCGATCATCCCCAACATCATGGTCAGCCCCATCATCAGCGCCATGCCCTACACCGTGGGGCTCGCCCACGTCGTGATTCGCTTCGTGATTCGCCTCATGGTTGGCTTCGTGATTGGCTTCGTGGTTGGCCTCGTGGTCGGCGCCATCATCAGCACCATTGCGCCCGCGGCCATCATGCCCTGGGCCGCCATGCCCACCACCATCACCACTATGCCCGCTGCCACTGCCGCCGTGGCCACCACCCGAGCCACCGCCGCCGCCGCTACCACCTCCACCGCCATGACCACCGCCGCCGCCACTACCACCATGACCACCGCCGCCACCGCTACCACCACCTCCGCCGCCATGGCCACCACCACCGCCGCTGCCTCCGCCACCACCACCGTGACCACCACCGCCTCCGCCTCCGCCACCACCGCCACCATCCTTCGCATATGCGCTGGAGGTACCGCCAATGGAGTCCGGCACCAACACGGCCGAAGCCGACAACACTGCACCGATAGCCAAAGCCAACAAACATTTCCTGAGCATCATGAGCCTCCGCTTGGAGTAGCACCGGGTTGCACGACGCACCCTGTGATTTCCGGCCCCCTTGGGGCAACCTGCTAACCAGCGCGGCCATCCATCTGCAGCGGTTGAACGAGATCCTTCAGGGCCTGCTGGCCATATATTTCAGAATGTTTCTTGATTTTTTGAGCGTAGCCACACCGCTTCGCTTGTCACCGACCGGTCATCAGAATGGCTGGCTCACCAAAGGCCGCTGCACCATGGCCTGGCGAGCCGGGTTGCTCAGGAGGCCGCGCGGGGCATCAGATCATACGGGTGCTTCCACCCTGGCAACGCCTGGATTCGCGCCTTCCATGCCTCGATGTGGGTGAACTGCGCCAACACAATGCCAGTGTCCTCCGGCATGAACACATACCCAGCCAGCGACAGGTCAGCGATCGTCAGCCGGCCACCGACCATGAATGGCGTCTTCGCCAAGTGCGCATCGACAATACGGTAGGCCGCCAAGGCACGTT
Organism: Pseudomonas sp. UBA6753; assembly: GCF_002453565.1. Classification (NCBI taxonomy): domain Bacteria; kingdom Pseudomonadati; phylum Pseudomonadota; class Gammaproteobacteria; order Pseudomonadales; family Pseudomonadaceae; genus Pseudomonas; species Pseudomonas sp. UBA6753. The sequence goes on from NZ_DKHD01000045.1 coordinate 229,475, forward strand.
CACGCAGGAACCGGGTCACGTCCGTTTCACCGGTTTTCTTCAGGCAGAAAAGAAAGCGCAGCGCAGCGTAGTAACTGGTGAACTTGTGGTTGTCGAACAGCATCCAGCGCCAGATCTCGCGCTTTTCGTCTTCGTCGCGGGGGCCGAACTGCCCGGTTTTCTCCGCGAGGTAGTCAAGGATCAGCGCAGACTGGGTGAAGGATTTGCCGGCGTGCTCCAGCACTGGCACCTCGCCCTGCTCGTTCACTTCGTCGCGCCAGGCTTGTTCGCGAGTCTGGCCATTGAAGAAATCGACGAACACCGGCTGCCAGTCCTGGCCTGTGAGCTCAAGCATCAGGGCGGCCTTGTAGGCGTTACCGGATTCGGCGAAACAATGCAGCTTGTAGTCGGGCATGGGTGAGAACCTTCAGTATCCATTGAATGATTGGGCCATCAGGCCGAGCAGATCACGCCTGGCCCGACAGGGTCAATGCGCGCAGCCAGAACATCTTATTCCCCGTCCCTCCCGTCATAGTCCCCACCCGAGCACCACTCTTTACCCGGGTGAAGACTACTTACCAACTCGCCTGACAGGGCCCTATCGCCGGCAAGCCAGCTCCCACAGGTACTGCACAGGCCTCAAGGGCAGCGCGGTCGATGTGGGAGCTGGCTTGCCGGCGATGGGCTGCTCAGCAGCCCCGGCAATCTCCAGTGTTGAACAAGGGAACTACCACCCCACCTGCGCTTTCTTAAACACTGAGTGGTTCAATTACTTGGGCTTCATGCTACTGGAGATCACACCATGCGCCACCTACTCCTCGCCCCTGCGCTGCTGCTCCTGCTGCCTGCCGGTGCTGCCCTGGCTGACGTCGACGCAGGCGACGTCGCAACCTCGGCCGGTGTTTCCGCCTCGCTTTACTCGACCTTCAAGGACGACAAACGGATCATCCCGGCGCGTGACGAGCTTTCGGCCTACGTCGCCAGCGGTGGTGCAATCCGTGGCGCCTATGTGGAGTCGGCGCTGGAACAAGCCCGCAAGGACAACCCAGGCCTGCAGGCCAATGATGAAGAGCTGGCCCGGGCCCTCCTCTCGCAGGATGACCGCATAGCCGATCATTGATTGAGGTAATCCTGCACCTGCCTCTTCGCGGGCTTGCCCGCTCCCACAAGTACTGCACAGGCATCAGACCCGGTGCAGTCCCCGTGGGAGCGGGCAAGCCCGCGAAAGGGCCGGCACAGGCATACATTCACCCCCAGCCATCCATGCGCATGGTAGCCCTTACCAGCCGCTGCTCTTCCTGCTCGATCTCCCGCAAACTGTCGCGGATCCCGTTGATATGTTCGCGCGCCGCGCGCTGCGCCTGCTCGGGCAACTGCTCCATCACCGCGTGATACAACCGCGCATGCTGGCGGTCGATCTGGCGCTTCTGCGCCGGTCGGCAATACAGGTTGTTGACCGAGGCGAACACCGTGCTCAAGGTCAGGTCACTGAGCGATTGCAAGGTATGCACCAGCACCGGGTTGTGCGACGCCTCGCTGATCGCCCGGTGAAAGGCATGGTCGCGGCGGGCATGTTCACGGGCATCGATCGCTTCGGGGGCGTCGTGAGCAGCCAGCATTTCTTCATAGCGCCGGCGGATCAGCAAACGGTCGACCTCGGTGGCCCGCAGCGCCGCCAGGCGCGCCGATTCGGCCTCCAGCAACGCCCGCACTTCCAGCAGGTCGAACAGCGTGCGCGGCTGCGAACCGAACAGGTGCATCAACGGCGTGGCACCCGCATGGCCCGTCAGGTCGGCAACGAACGAGCCCCGCCCCTGCTCGGTGTCGATGATGCCGCGCCCGCGCAGGATGCGCAGGCCTTCACGCAGCGCCGAGCGCGAGCAGCCCAGCTTGTCCACCAGGCGCCGCTCCGACGGCAGGGCCTGGCCCACCTTGAGCACGCCGTCGACGATCAACCGCTCGACCCGTTCGGCCACCTGGTCGGCGACCTTGGCCTTGCCTTCAGTACCCACTGCGTACCCTCCTGCTGGTAGGACCACTTCGACCACTTGCCTCAATCTAGCCGGGCAAAGCCGTCAATAACCAGTACCCGTCGCAGAAACTGGTAGGACCAGTTCACCCCGTACTCGACCCGGGCGGCGGCCACGCGCAGGCTGCAAGGGTGAGCGCTTTGCCAACAACAACAAAAACCGTTGCCGAGTGAGCCGATGAATATCCTGTATGACGAACGCGTCGATGGCGCGCTGCCCGACGTGGACCGGGCGGCGCTGCTGCAGGCGCTGCGCGCTGCCCTGCCGGACCTCGAGATCCTGCACCGCGAGGAAGACCTCAAGCCCTATGAATGCGACGGCCTCTCGGCCTACCGCACGGTGCCGCTGCTGGTGGTGCTGCCCGAGCGCCTGGAGCAGGTGCAGGCGCTGCTCAGGCTTTGCCACCAGCGTGGCGTGCCGGTGGTGGCACGCGGCGCCGGTACCGGCCTGTCGGGCGGCGCCCTGCCACTGGCCAAAGGCATCCTGCTGGTGATGGCGCGGTTCAACCGCATTCTCGAAGTCAACCCGCAGGGCCGCTTCGCCCGTGTGCAGCCCGGCGTGCGCAACCTGGCCATCTCCCAGGCGGTCGCGCCCCACGGCCTGTACTACGCGCCGGACCCGTCCTCGCAGATTGCCTGCTCCATCGGCGGCAATGTCGCCGAGAACGCCGGTGGCGTGCACTGCCTCAAGTACGGCCTGACCGTGCACAACCTGCTCAAGGTGGAAATCCTCACGGTCGAGGGCGAACGCCTGACCCTCGGCAGCGATGCCCTGGACAGCCCCGGTTTCGACCTGCTGGCACTGTTCACCGGCTCCGAAGGCATGCTCGGCATCGTCACCGAAGTCACCGTCAAGCTGCTGCCCAAGCCCCAGGTGGCGCGGGTGCTGCTGGCCAGCTTCGACAGTGTCGAGGACGCCGGCCGGGCAGTGGCCGAGATCATCGCTGCCGGGATCATCCCCGGCGGCCTGGAGATGATGGACAACCTGGCGATCCGCGCCGCCGAGGACTTCATCCATGCCGGTTACCCGGTGGACGCGGCGGCCATCCTGCTGTGCGAGCTGGATGGCGTCGAGGCCGATGTGCATGACGACTGCGAACGGGTCGCCGCCGTGCTGGCCCAGGCCGGCGCGCGTGAAGTGCGGCTGGCCTGCGACGAGGCCGAGCGCGTGCGCTTCTGGGCCGGGCGCAAGAACGCCTTCCCGGCGGTGGGGCGCATCTCCCCGGACTACTACTGCATGGACGGCACCATTCCGCGCCGCGAACTGCCACGGGTGCTCAAGGGCATCAGCGAACTGTCCGGCGAATATGGCCTGCGCGTGGCCAACGTGTTCCACGCCGGCGACGGCAACATGCACCCGCTGATCCTGTTCGATGCCAACCTGCCAGGCGAGCTGGAACGTGCCGAAGCCATCGGCGGCAAGATCCTCGAACTGTGCGTGGCCGTGGGCGGCAGCATCACCGGCGAGCACGGTGTGGGGCGCGAGAAGATCAACCAGATGTGCGCACAGTTCAACAGCGACGAAATCACCCTGTTCCATGCGGTCAAGGCCGCCTTCGACCCACAGGGCCTGCTCAACCCCGGCAAGAACATCCCCACCCTGCACCGCTGCGCCGAATTCGGCGCCATGCATGTGCACCATGGGCAATTGCCCTTCCCCGAACTGGAGCGTTTCTGATGAGCATGGACCGCGACATCAGCCAGGCCCTGCTGGAGCAGGTCAACCAGGCGCTGAACCAGGCCACGCCGCTGCGTATCCAGGGCGGCAACAGCAAGGCCATGCTCGGCTGCCCGGTGGCCGGCGAGGTACTCGACACCCGCAGCCACCGCGGCATCGTCAGCTACGACCCGACCGAGCTGGTGCTGACTGCCCGCGCCGGCACGCCGCTGCGCGAGGTCGAGGCAGCGCTGCACGAGGCTGGCCAGATGCTGCCCTGCGAACCACCGCACCTGGGCCCCGACGCCACCCTGGGTGGCATGGTCGCGGCCGGGCTGTCCGGCCCCAGGCGGCCGTGGGCCGGGTCGGTGCGCGACTATGTGCTGGGCACGCGGGTGATCACCGGCCACGGCAAGCTGTTGCGCTTTGGTGGCGAAGTGATGAAGAACGTTGCCGGCTACGACGTGTCGCGGCTGATGGCGGGCAGCTTCGGCTGCCTCGGGTTGCTGACCGAGGTGTCGCTGAAAGTGCTGCCACGCCCGCGCCAGTGCCTCAGCCTGCGCCTGCCGATGGGCCGCCACCAGGCGCTGGCGGAGCTGGCTGAATGGGGCCAGCAGCCGCTGCCGATCAGCGCGGCCTGCCATGACGGCGACGCGCTGTACCTGCGCCTGGAAGGCGGCGAAGGCTCGGTGCAGTCGGCACGCCAGCGCCTGGGCGGCGAGGCACTGGACAGCAGCTTCTGGAGCGACCTGCGCGAGCAGCGCCTGGCGTTCTTTGCCGGCCCCGCGCCGCTGTGGCGCCTGTCCGTGCCCAACGCCACCGGCGAGCTGGAGCTGCCCGGCCAGCAGCTGATCGACTGGGGTGGCGCGCAGCGCTGGCTCAAGTCCACGGCACCGGCGCAAGAGATCCGCGAGCAGGTCGCCAAGGTTGGCGGCCACGCCACCTGCCATGCCCCTGGCGCAGCCAGCAGCCCACCGCTGCCCGCCGCGCTGATGCGCTACCACCGTGCGCTCAAGCAGCAACTCGACCCCCAGGGGGTGTTCAACCCTGGCCGCCTATACCCGGACCTGTGAGGCCAGACCATGCAAACCAACCTGAGCGAAACCGCCCGGCAACTGGCCCGCGCAGACGAAGCCGAAAGCATCCTGCGCTCCTGCGTGCACTGTGGTTTCTGCACCGCCACGTGCCCCACCTACCAGCTGCTGGGCGATGAACTGGACGGCCCACGCGGGCGCATCTACCTGATCAAGCAGATGCTCGAAGGCGCGCCGATCACCGCCAGCACCCAGTTGCACCTGGATCGCTGCCTGACCTGCCGCAACTGTGAAACCACCTGCCCTTCCGGGGTGAAGTACCACGACCTGCTGGACATCGGCCGCGCCGTGGTCGAACAGCAGGTGCCACGCCCGCTCGGCCAGCGCCTGCTGCGCCAGGGCCTGCGGGCAGTGGTGCCACGCCCGGCGCTGTTCAAGGCCCTGACCCGCAGCGGCCAGGCCCTGCGCCCGCTGCTGCCGGCCACGCTCAAGCGCAAGCTGCCGGCGCGGGTCACCGCCCCCGGCCAACGCCCCGCACCGCGCCATGCGCGGCGGGTGCTGATGCTGGAAGGCTGCGTGCAACCGGCCCTGTCGCCCAACACCAATGCCGCCGCCGCACGCCTGCTGGACCGCCTGGGCATCAGCGTGGTGCCGATCCAGCAGGCCGGCTGCTGTGGCGCGGTGGACTATCACCTCAATGCCCAGGAACAAGGCCTGCAACGGGCGCGGCGCAATATCGATGCCTGGTGGCCTGCCATCGAAGCCGGCGCCGAGGCCATCGTGCAAACGGCCAGCGGCTGCGGCGCGTTCGTGCGTGACTACGGCCACCTGCTGGAAAAGGACCCGCGCTACGCCGCCAAGGCCGCACGGGTCAGCGCCCTGTCCCGCGACCTGGTGGAGGTGCTGCGCGACGAGCCGGTCGAGCAACTGGGCCTGTGCGCCGAACAGCGCCTGGCCTTCCATTGCCCATGCACCCTGCAGCACGCGCTGAAGCTGGGGGGTGCGGTGGAGGCGTTGCTGACACGCCTGGGCCTCACCTTGACCCCGGTACCGGACGGCCACCTGTGCTGCGGCTCGGCCGGCACTTATTCGCTGACCCAGCCCGAGCTGTCGCTACAGCTGCGCGACAACCGCCTCAACGCCCTGGAAAGCGGCAAACCGCAAGTCATCGCCACCGCCAACATCGGCTGCCAGGCCCACCTCGACGGGGCCGGGCGCACACCGGTGCGGCACTGGATCGAAATCGTCGAAGCAGCCTTGAACCCGGAGAACCACCATGCATAGCAAGTCCGTGATCGGCCAGGCCGAAGTCACCCGCGTGCTGACCGCCGCCCGCCAGCAAGCCCAGGCGCAACAATGGAACGTGACCATCGCCGTGGTCGACGACGGCGGCCACCCGCTGGCCCTGGAGCGCCTGGACGGCTGCGCGCCGGCCAGCGCCTACATCGCGATGGAAAAGGCCCGCACAGCCGCGCTGGGGCGCAAGGAGACGCGGGATTACGAGGAGATGGTCAATGGTGGCCGTACCGCTTTCGTCACCGCGCCGCTGCTGACCAGCCTGGAAGGTGGCGTGCCGCTGCGGGTGGATGGGCAGGTGGTGGGAGGGATCGGCGTGTCCGGGGTCAAGGCCGAGCAGGATGCCCAGGTGGCCAAGGCCGGGGCGGCTGCCCTTTGAATCCTGTACCAGCCTCTTCGCGGGCTTGCCCGCTCCCACAGGGCCTTCACAAGACCTGGGACCTGTGCAGTACCTGTGGGAGCGGGCAAGCCCGCGAAGAGGCCGGCACAAGCAAAAACTTTCCAGAAGCCTGAACATCGAGCGAACAGACAATGCCAAACCATCCACTCCAGATCGCCCCCACCCTGCAGCGCTTCATCGAAGACGAAGCCCTCCCCGGCACCGGCATCGAAGCCCGCACCTTCTGGCAAGGCTTCAGCACCCTGGTCCACGACCTCGCACCACAAAACCGCGCCCTGCTCGCCGAACGCGAGCGCCTGCAAGCAGAACTGGACAACTGGCACCGCGAGCACCCCGGCCCGATCCGTGACATGGCCGCCTACCAGCACTTCCTGCAAGGCATCGGCTACCTTGTGGAGCCCCCGGCAAGCGTGCAGGTCAGCACCCGCAACGTCGACCGCGAGATCGCGGTGCAGGCCGGCCCGCAACTGGTGGTGCCACTGAGCAACGCCCGCTACGCCCTCAACGCCGCCAACGCCCGCTGGGGCTCGCTGTACGATGCCCTGTACGGCACCGATGCCATCGCCGAAACCGATGGCGCCGAACGTGGCCAGGGCTACAACCCGCGACGCGGCGCCAGGGTGATCGCCTATGGCCGGCAGTTCCTCGACACCGCTGCCCCGCTCGACGGTGCGTCGCACAACGACGCCAAGGCCTACGCGATCAGCCAGGGCACGCTGCAAGTGACCCTGGCCGATGGCCGCCAGGTCGGCCTCATGCAACCCGCGCAACTGCGTGGCTACCAAGGTGAGCCGAACACGCCAACAGCGATCCTGTTGCAGCATCACCAGCTGCATTTCGAAATCCAGGTCGACCCGGCCAACGCCATCGGCCAGCAGGACCCGGCCGGTGTCAAGGACATCCTGCTGGAGGCCGCGCTCACCACCATCATCGACTGCGAAGACTCGGTAGCCGCCGTGGATGCCGACGACAAGGTCAACGTCTACCGCAACTGGCTGGGCCTGATGAAGGGCGACCTAAGCGAGCAGGTCAGCAAGGGCGGCAAAACCTTCGCACGCACCCTGGCCGAAGACCGCCACTACCACGGCGCAGACGGCCAGCCACTGACCCTGCCGGGCCGCTCGCTGCTGTTCATCCGCAACGTCGGCCACCTGATGACCAACCCGGCCATCCACGACCGCGATGGCCGGGAAATCCCGGAAGGCATCCTCGATGCCGTGGTCACCAGCCTGATCGGCCTGCATGACCTCAAGCGCCGCGGCAATTCCCGCGAGGGCAGCCTGTACATCGTCAAGCCGAAGATGCACGGGCCGGCCGAGGTGGCCTTTGCCGACCAGCTGTTCGGCCGCGTCGAAGCCCTGTTGGGCCTGCCCGCACACACGCTGAAGATGGGCATCATGGACGAGGAGCGGCGTACCAGCGTCAACCTCAAGGCCTGCATCGCCAGCGCCGCGTCACGGGTGGTGTTCATCAATACCGGCTTCCTCGACCGCACCGGTGACGAGATGCACACGGCCATGGAAGCCGGCGCCATGCTGCGCAAGGGCGACATGAAAGGCAGTGCCTGGATCCAGGCCTACGAGCGCAGCAACGTACTGGTGGGGCTGGCCTGTGGCCTGCGCGGCAAGGCGCAGATCGGCAAGGGCATGTGGGCCATGCCCGACCTGATGGCGGCCATGCTCGAACAGAAAGTCGCCCAGCCCAGGGCCGGCGCCAACACCGCCTGGGTGCCCTCTCCCACAGCCGCGACGCTGCATGCGCTGCACTACCACCAGGTGGATGTGGCGGCCGTGCAGCAAACGCTGGAACAGGTTGACCTGAATGCCCAGCGCGCCGAGTTGCTGCATGACCTGCTCAGTGTTCCGGTCAGCCCAGAGCGGCCTTGGAGCGCAGCCGACATCCAGGCCGAACTGGACAACAACTGCCAGGGTATCCTCGGTTACGTGGTGCGCTGGGTCGAGCAAGGGGTCGGCTGTTCCAAGGTGCCGGATATCCATGATGTGGGCCTGATGGAAGACCGCGCGACCCTGCGGATTTCGGCGCAGCACATTGCCAACTGGCTGCACCACGGGGTGGTCGATGCCGCGCAGGTCGAGGCGACCTTGCAACGCATGGCCCGCGTGGTCGACCAGCAGAATGCCGGGGACCCGGCGTACCGGCCGATGGCCGCCGGTTTCGAGGCATCGCATGCCTTCCGCGCTGCGCGGGAGCTGGTGTTCAAGGGGCGGCAGCAGCCCAGTGGCTATACCGAACCGTTGCTGCATGGCTGGCGCTTGCGCTTCAAGCAGGAGGTCGGGCGCTGATGCTGGCAGGGGCCGCCATGCGGCCCTATCGCCGGCAAGCCAGCTCCCACAGGTACTGCACAGGCTTCAGGCCTGGTGTGATACCTGTGGGAGCTGGCTNNGTAATCAACTTTGCGAATCGACCACCACCGGCTCGCCTATCGCATAAAAATGCCCACCCGCCACGTAGTGCAAACTGCGCCACTGCGGGTCGGCATTCTCGTAGGCCCAGTGGCCATCGCGGAACACCCGGTCATCAGCCCAGGCCGCCACCACGTCGCCAATGAACAGGTCGTAAGTGTTCTGGTTGTGCGGCTCGTCGATCACCCGGCACATCAACCAGGCCGAACAGCCCTCCACCAACGGCGCCGCATGCCCCTCGACCCGCGCCAGCTGCACACCAATGCTGGCGAGCTTGTCGGGCTGGTCGAACAGGCTGCGGGTACCCACCTGGTGGGTCAGCTGCGCCTGCGCCGCGGTTGGCACCTGGATCACGAACCAGCCACTGCCCTCCACCAACTGCCGGGTGCGGGCGGTTTTGTCGAGTACTACGGTCACCTTGGGTGGGTCGAAATCCAGCGCACAGGCCCAGGCGGCCGCCATCACATTGTCCAACCCTTCGTGGCTGGCCGACACCAGCACCGTCGGGCCGTGGTTCAGCAGGCGATAGGCCTTTTTCAGGTCGACGGCTTGGAAATGGCTGTTCATGGCAATCCTCGGCAAGGCGGGTAGCGGGCGGCAAATTGTGCCGCAGGCGCCGTCCTCCCGCCAGCTTGGGGTGTCACTCCTGCATCTTCAGAAAACTCCTACGCGCTGCTCGGATGCGTCCTACTTGTTGCCCCCTACCTACTGAAAACATGATCGGCACTGGATGACGCAAGGTCGCGATCCAGAGGAGGTTTTGCATGCATCTGTACGCCCGCCCCACTGCCGAATTGCGCAGCACCCTGCGCGAACTGCTGGCCCATGACATGGACAACCCGGACGAAGACCCCCACCTGTCGGGGGTGATGTTCTTCTGCGCCACCGATGAACGCTCCCGCCAACTGATCGAGCGTATCGAGTTGCTGGCCAGCGAGTTGTTCTTCGACCCGAACGGGCGGGCCATTACCGAGCATATGAAAGCGGCGGCGGTGGAAGGCGTGCGCATCAAGCGCAACCGCAAGGCGCCGGCGGACGAGACGGTGATACGTATCGCGCTGGCGGACAAGGGTTACATCACGGTAAGTACGGCACGCTTCTGATTACCGGCCGCTTGCCTGGGGGCTGCTCTGCAGCCCATCGCCGGCAAGCCAGCTCCCACCTCGACTGCACCGACCTCAAGCATTGTGCAGTACCTGTGGGAGCTGGCTTGCCGGCGATGGGCCAGAACAGGCAGACCGCGAAGACCTCAAGCCATGTGCTATCCCTGTGGGAGCTGGCTTGCCGGCGATGGGCCGCAAAGCGGCCCCATGCCCTTCCCCGACCAATCCGCTATCCTGAGCACTTCCCCGCTCCGGACCGCTCCATGGAACTGCACATTCGCCTGGAAGGCCGCAAAGGCCTGGCCGACCAGCTTTATCAGCAACTGCGCGCCGGCATCGATAGCGGCCATCTGGCCGCCGGCACCCAACTGCCGCCAAGCCGCCTGCTGGCAGAGCAGCTGGGCGTGTCGCGCAAGACCGTGGCCGAGGCCTATTCCCGGCTGACCTACGACAACCTGCTGAGCGGCGTGGTCGGCCGGGGCACCTTCATCACCCCGCGCCAGCCGCTGCGCAGCAGCGAATCGACGGCCATTCCCCTGGCCGCTGCTGCGTCCCTCGAGCGCTGGCAGCAGCGCGCCACTGTGCTGAGCCAACGCCAGCTGGACGCTCCCTCGCGTTACGACTTCATCGGCGGAGCCTCGAGCAAGGCGCAGTTCCCCTTCGACCAGTGGCGCAGTTGCCTGAACTATGCCCTGCGCCGCAGCCAGCGCCACCCCGAGCGGCAGTTCCCGGCCCAGGGCCTGCCAGAGCTGCGCGAGGCCATTGCCCATCACGTCGCCTACGCCCGCGGCGTGCACTGCAGCGCCGCCGACCTGCTGGTGTGCAACGGCGCCCAGCAGGCACTGGACCTGATCGCCCGGGTATTGGTGGAGCCGGGTTGCCAGGTGGCCATGGAAGACCCGGGCTACCCGCCAGCGCGGCAACTGTTCCTGGCCCTGGGCGCGCGCCTGCAATCGGTACCGGTGGACGATGAAGGCCTGTGCGTGGAACAGATCGCCGACGGCACCCGGCTGATCTACGTGACGCCCTCGCACCAGTTCCCGCTGGGCATGCCGATGAGCGAGGCACGCCGGCACGCCCTGCTGGCACGGGCCGCCGAGCTGGGTGCGTTGATCATCGAAGACGACTACGACTGCGAGTTCCGCTACCACGGCCCAGCCGCGGAGGCGTTGCAGCGCCTCGACCGCCATGGCCTGGTGGCCTATGTGGGGACCTTTTCCAAAACCTTGCTGCCCGAGTTGCGCCTGGGCTACGCCGTACTGCCGCCCGCCGTGTTGAAGGCCGCCTGCGTGGCCAAGCACCTCAGCGACTGGCACAGCCCGACCCTGTTGCAGTGGGCACTGGCGCGGTTTCTCGGCGAAGGCCACCTGAACAAGCACATCCGCCGTTGCCACGAGGTCTACAGCGCCCGTCGCGAACGCATCCTCGCACGGCTGGGCGGCGACCTGGCACCGTGGTTCAGCGCCATCCCCGCCAGCGCCGGGTTCCACCTCAGCGCCCTGGCCAAACCTGGGGTCGATGTCGAGTTGCTGGCCAACCTCGCACGCAAGGTGGAGGTCGGCCTGTACTCGCTGGCGCCGTTCTTCAGCGAAGCGCCAGTGCGCCCAGGCCTGTTGCTGGGCTTCGGCGCCATCGAGCTGCTGGACATCGACCCGGCGCTGGACCGGGTGCGCGACACCCTGCAGCGCCTCAGTTGACCGGTGCGGCCTTGCCCGCCACTACCGGGCGGGCAATGGCCGCAGCATAACCGCGCGGGTTGAAGCAGGCGGTAACCAGCAGCATTGCCACCACGGTCACGGTCAGCAGCGTCCACGAGGCCTGGAAATCACCGCTCATGTCGCGCAACCAGCCGGTGACGTACGGCACGATGCCGGTGATGATGAAGCCGATGCCCTGCACGAACGCCGCCAGGCTGCCAGCCTCGGCAGGCGTCTTCAGGTGCTCCAGAGTCAGCGTCAGGCTCTGGCTGAAGCAGGCGCCCAGGCCGAAACCGATCATCGCCACCCACAGCCCCGAGGCCAGCGTGGGTGCCAGCAGCAGGCCGAGGAAACCCAGCAGCTGGATCGCCAAGGCCAGCCACAGGCCCGGGCGCCGGTCTGCCCAGCGCGGCAGCAACAGCGGCAGGCCCAGTGCGCCGGCCACCTGGAAGATGGTCATCAGGCCCACCAGGTCGGCACCGCCCTGGGCGCTGCCCCCATGCTCGATGTGATAGGCCGGCAACCAGGCCACCATGCTGGTGTAGCCGCCGTTGATCAAGCCGAAGTACAGCGCCAGCAACCAGGCCCGGCGCGTGCCGAACCAGTGACCGCCGGTGGCACCGGCCAGCTTCGGCGCCTGCTGGCGTGGCCGCAGCACGGCCCAGGCCAGCACCGCCAGCACAGCCGGGATCGCCCACACGCCCAGGCCGACCTGCCAATGGCCGAAGTAGCCACTGATGTGCGGCCCGAGCACGGCAGCCAGGCCGCCGCCGCTCATCAGCGCTGCCGAATACAGGCCCATCGCCCCCGCCAGGCGGCCGGGGAACCAGCGGTTGACCAGCCCCGGCATCATGCCCTGCACTACCGCCACCCCCAGGCCGGCGACCACCGCACTGGCAATCAGCGCCCAGGCGCTGTCCAGTTGCAGGCGCCACAGGCAGGCCAGGGCGATGGCAGACAGGCCAGCGAGCATGCCGCCATGTTCGCTGATCCAGCGCCGCAACCAGGGTTGCAGCAAGGGCACCAGGCCCATGCACAGCACCGGCAACGCCGTCAGCAAGGCCGCCTGCTGGTAACCCAGGCCAGTGCTGGCGCGCATGGGTTCGAGCAACGGGCCGATGCTGGTCAGGATCGGCCGCAGGTTCAGTGCCAGCAGTATGACCAGCAACAGGTTCAATGCCGCTCTCATTGTGCGTTGGCCTGTTTCCATTCAAGGTACAGACCGGCTTCGCCGCTGGGCTTCAGTGCGCGCAGCGGCAGGCTCTGCTGCTGGGGCGGGCGAGCCATCTGCGCGTATACCGCCGCGGTGGACAAGCCATAGGGTTCGCCCTCGGCATTGTCGTAGGCAAACCAGGCCCGCTCGATGCCGCACAGGTGCATGGCCGCCAGGCACATCGGGCACGGGTGGCCGCTGGCGTAGATTTCAGCGCCATCCAGGCGCGCCTGGCCCAGGGCGTGGCTGGCCTTGCGGATGGCCTGCATCTCGGCGTGGGCGGTCGGGTCCTGGGTGCTGTGGACCTCGTTGACCGCACGTGCCAGCACCTGCCCCTGGTACACCAGCACGGCGCCGAAGGGCCGGCCACCGGCCTTGATGTTGGCGCGGGCCAGGTCGAGCGCTTCGCGCATGTAGCGTTCTTCGGACATGAATCGGTTCTCCTGTTGCAAGACCTGGTCATTATCCGGGCTTGGGCGGCCTGGCAGAAATGAAGAGATTGGATGCCTGTCAGTGGCCTCCCGAATGGCCGATTGGCCTCCCGCTCATGCGCGCGATTGGCTATCGGGGAGGCCAGCGTGCGGCGCTACAGTAGCGCCATCCCCACCCCACACCCTTTGGAGACAGCCATGCACAACCGTATCGAATGGGCCAAGCACGCCCCCGAGGCCTACAAAGCCATGGTCGGCCTGGAGCAGGCCCTGGCCAAGAGCGGCCTGGAGAATTCCCTGCTGGAACTGGTGCGCCTGCGGGCCTCGCAGATCAACGGCTGCGCCTACTGCGTCAACCTGCACGCCAACGATGCGCGCAAGGCCGGTGAGACCGAGGCACGCCTGCAGACCTTGTGCGTCTGGCAGGAAACCGCCTACTTCACCCCGCGCGAGCGTGCTGCGCTGGCCTGGGTGGAGAGCCTGACCCGGCTGCCCGAGCACGGCGCGCCGCAGGGCGAATTTGAAGCCTTGCAGGAACACTTCGAGCCGGCCGAGGTGGCCAACCTGACCCTGGCAATTGCCACCATCAATGCCTGGAACCGCTTCGGGGTCGGGTTTGCCATGGTGCCGGCCTGATCATTGATCGGTAGCCTGTGCCGGCCTCTTCGCGGGCTTGCCCGCTCCCACAGGGATCGCACAGGGCCTGAAAGCTGTGCTGCACCTGTGGGAGCGGGCAAGCCCGCGAAAGGGCCGGTGCAGGTGAACGCTACCGCCCGGCCAACCGCGCCCGGTAGCTGCCGGGGCTCTGCCCGGTCCATTTCTTGAACGCCCGGTGAAACGCACTGGGCTCCTGGAACCCGGTCTGCTCGGCAATCTCGGCAATGCTCAGCTCCCCTTCGCGCAACCGCTCGAAGGCCATTGCCCGGCGCACCTCATCCTTGATCTGCTGGTACGAACGCCCTTCCCGCTCCAGCTGCCGACGGAAAGTACTGGCACTGACTCCCTGCTGCTGCGCCAGCGCCGCCAGCGTCGGCCACTGCCCATAGCGCCGCGCCCGCAGGTGCCGGTACACCTCGGCCACCAGCCCGTTCTGGTTGCGAAAGCGAATCACCAGCCCCTGCGGCGCACTGCGCAGGAAGGTTTTCAGGGCCGCCATATCCTGCACCACCGGCAGGCGCAGGTAGGCGCTGTCGAACTCCACCTCGGTGCGCCCGCTGCCCAGGCGCAGGTCCGGCCCCCACAGCAGCAGGTCGTCCTCCTGGGCCGGGCGCGACACCGCCAGCTCGGTGCGGTCGATGGCGATCCGCCGCCCGGCCAGCCAGCACAGCATGCCGATCATCAGCACCAGGTAGGTTTCCTCGGCATACACCCGGGTCAGCGGGTCGGCGATGCTCGACTGCACGCTGATCAGCGCCCGCCCGCCACGCAGCGTCAGGCTGCCGCGCAAATCGCGCAGGAACAGGCCAAAACCGCCCATGCACTGGCGCAAGGCCTTTTCCAGGTTCGGCTCCAGGATCAGGCCCCGGCAGATCAGGGCGAAACTGCCCGGCGGCATGCCGTGGCTGTCGAGGCGGAAGAACTCGTCGTCCAGGCGCTGGATCAGCGCCAGCCACAACTGGGCGAAGGCCTTGGCCGGTACACGGGCCTGGGGCTGCTCGAGCAGTTGCGGGTCGATGCCCACCGCACGCAGCTGCGCATCGCGTTCGGCGGGGCAGTCGCGCAGGGCGTGGAGCATGGCATTGAGGAAGTACACGGCGACCGAATCGCTATCGCGCATGGCGGTTTTCGCTGTCTATGCTGAGTGGCAAAAAGTGCCAGGTTGTTTGAACAGTTCCGGCATAGGCTGCAACAGAGCCTTTGCCTAGACTCGGTCCCACTCCGGGATCGCCGGCCATTCTCGCAGAGCCTGGCCCGGTCCCGCCATGCCTTCGCAATCGGAGCCCCTATGAGCAGCGCAGAAATCTACGTCGTCAGTGCCGTCCGTTCAGCCATTGGTGGCTTTGGCGGTTCCCTCAAGGACCTGCCGCTGGCCGACCTGGCCAGCGCCATCACCCGCGCCGCCATCGAGCGCTCGGGCGTGGCCGCCGAGCAAGTCGGCCACCTGGTGATGGGCACGGTGATCCCCACCGAACCGCGTGACGCCTACCTGGCCCGCGTAGCGGCAATGAACGCCGGCATCCCCAAGGAAACCCCGGCATTCAACGTCAACCGCCTGTGTGGCTCGGGCCTGCAGGCCATCGTCTCGGCAGCCCAATGCCTGCTGCTCGGCGACACCGATGTGGCCGTGGCGGCCGGTGCCGAATCCATGAGCCGTGGCCCGTACCTGCTGCCGCAGGCACGCTGGGGCGCTCGCATGGGTGACCTGCAAGGCATCGACTACACCGTCGGCGTGCTGCAGGACCCGTTTGAACACTTCCATATGGGCATCACTGCCGAGAACGTTGCGGCCAAGCACGGCATTACCCGCGAAATGCAGGACGAACTGGCCCTGACCAGCCAGCGCCGCGCCGCCCGCGCCATTGCCGAAGGCCGCTTCGCCAGCCAGATCGTCCCGCTGGAACTGAAAGCCCGCAAGGGCAGCGTGCAGTTCAGCACCGACGAGCATGTGCGTGGCGAGGTGACCGCCGAGCAACTGGCGGGGATGAAGACTGTGTTCAAGAAAGACGGCACCGTTACCGCCGGCAACGCCAGTGGCATCAACGACGGCGCTGGCGGCCTGGTGCTGGCCAGTGGTGATGCGGTGCGCCGCCTGGGCCTGAAGCCGCTGGCACGCCTGGTGGGCTACGCCCATGCTGGCGTCGAGCCTGAACTGATGGGCCTGGGCCCGATCCCGGCCACCCGCAAGGTGCTGGAAAAGACCGGCCTGAAGGTGCAGGACCTGGATGTGATCGAGTCCAACGAAGCCTTCGCCGCCCAGGCCTGCGCCGTGGCTCGCGAACTGGGCTTCGACCCGGAAAAGGTCAACCCCAACGGTTCGGGCATTTCCCTGGGTCACCCGGTGGGCGCCACCGGCGCGATCATCGCCACCAAGGCCATCCATGAGCTGCAGCGCATCCAGGGCCGCTACGCCCTGGCCACCATGTGCATCGGCGGTGGCCAAGGCATCGCCGTGGTCTTCGAGCGCGTCTGAGGGAGCCTGACACATGAGCATTGAACAGATTGCCGTGATCGGCGCCGGCACCATGGGCAACGGCATTGCCCAGGTATGTGCGGTGGCCGGCTACCAGGTACTGCTGGTGGATGTTTCCGACGCTGCGCTGGAGCGCGGCGTGGCCACCTTGAGCAAGAACCTCGAGCGCCAGGTCGGCAAAGGCACCCTCGACGCCGACAAGGCGGCAGCCGCACGCACGCGCATTCGCACCAGCACCGACTACACCCAGTTGAGCGGCGCGCAGCTGGTGATCGAGGCCGCCACCGAGAACCTGCAGCTCAAGCAGCGCATCCTGCAGCAGGTGGCGGCCAACGTCGCCGCCGACTGCCTGATCGCCACCAATACCTCGTCGCTGTCGGTCACCCAGCTGGCGGCCAGCATCGAGCACCCCGAGCGTTTCATTGGCGTGCACTTCTTCAACCCGGTGCCGATGATGGCGCTGGTCGAGATCATTCGCGGTCTGCAGACCAGCGACAGCACCTACGCCCAAGCGCTGGTGGTGACCGAAAAGGTCGGCAAGACCCCGATCACCGCCGGCAACCGCCCGGGCTTCGTGGTCAACCGCATCCTGGTGCCGATGATCAACGAAGCGATCTTCGTGCGCCAGGAAGGCCTGGCCAGTGCCGAGGACATCGACACCGGCATGCGCCTGGGCTGCAACCAGCCGATCGGCCCGCTGGCCCTGGCCGACCTGATCGGCCTGGACACCTTGCTGGCGATCATGGAGGCCTTCCATGAAGGCTTCAACGATAGCAAGTACCGCCCTGCCCCGTTGCTCAAGGAAATGGTCGCGGCCGGTTGGCTGGGGCGCAAGAGCGGCCGCGGTTTCTTCACCTACTGAGGAGCGAACGCCATGCCCCCGGTCAATGCCGCGATGCGCTGTGCCAACTTTGAAGAGCGACGTGATCGGGCCATGGCGCTGTTTGCCGAAAAGGGCTTCGGCCAGGTCAGCATGCGCGAGCTGGCGGCCCATGTGGGGCTTACCGCAGGCTCGCTGTACCACCACTTTCCCAGCAAGCAGGACTTGTTGTACGACCTGATCGAGGAGTTGTACGAGGAGTTGCAGGCCACCCTGGACCAGGGGCGCAGGGCCATGGCGCGCGGGGCGTCGGCGTTGAGCTGCCTGATTGCCGCGCACTGGCAGCTGCATGCCGAGCGGCCCATGCAGTTTCGCCTGGCAGAGCGCGACTTCTGTTGCCTGAGCGAAGACCAGCAGGCGCGCCTGGCCTTGCTGCGCAAGCGCTATGAGGCGGGGTTGCTGAGGTTGATCGCACCGCAGGCGAAGTTGCAGGGGCAGGCCCTGGTGGCCACGGCGCATGTGGTGGCGACGCTGCTGAACCAGTTGCCGGGGTTGTTGAAGGCCTTGCCCGAAGAACAGGGGCTGGGGTTGATGGAAAGCATGCTGGTGGGTGGGCTGGAGCGGACACTGCGCTAGCCTGCACCGGCCTCTTCGCGGGCTTGCCCGCTCCCACAGGAAACCCGCAGGCTTCAAGATTTGCACAGAACCTGTGGGAGCGGGCGCGCCCGCGAAGAGGCAAACACAGTCAGCGCAGGAGCGACTGGATCTGCTCGTGCAAGGTATCCAGGTCGAACGGCTTGGCCAGGATCGGTGCCTTGCGGGTGATAGGGCTGCCGGATTCGAGAATCTCCGCCGGGTAGCCGCTGATGAAGATCACCTTCAGGTCCGGCCGCAATTTCACCGCCGGCTCGGCAATGTCCACCCCGGAAATCCCGCCCGGCAAGCGGAAGTCCGTCACCATCAGGTCGAGGTGCGGCTTGCTCGCCAGGATCGCGAACGCCTGCTCGCCATCCTCGGCCACCAGCACGTGGTAGCCCTCGCCTGCCAGGTAATCACGCAGGATCATGCGAATCGCCGGTTCGTCCTCGACCACCAGTACTACATCTTGTGCATCTTCACTCATGTCAACGCCTTGAAATACTTACAGCTGGCCATCAGACCCCAGGCTCAGGCAGAGGTTGCCCGTGCCTGGTCGTTTTGTTGTTCGTAAGTTGCCAGTGGCAACTGCAAGGTAAAGGTGGCGCCTTTGCCCTCTTCACTCTCCACCAGTATGCGCCCACCGTGTGCCTGGACGATCTGCTCCGATATGTACAGCCCCAGGCCCAACCCACCGCTGGCCTGCTGGGTGGCGACCCGCTCGAACTGCTGGAAGATGCGCTGCTGGTTGGCCACGCAGATGCCGATGCCATGGTCCTGCACCTGCACGCAGGCCAGGCCGTCCTGCTCGAACACCCGCACCTGCACCGGTTTGCGCTCACCGTAACGCAAGGCATTGGACAACAGGTTGGCCAGCACCTGCTCGATGCGAAACTCGTCCCACTCACCCTGCAGCGGCTCGCAGCGTTGCAATTCGAAATGGGTGTCCAGTGCGCTGGCCTGAGCAGCAAAGTTCTCCACCAGGCCGCGCACCAGCTGGCCCAGATCGAACGCCTTGGGCCGCAGCGACAGTTTGCCGGTGCGGATGCGCGATACATCGAGCATGTCTTCGACCAGGCGGATCAGGCTGTTGATCTGCCGCTCGTCGCGCTCGACCATGGCCTGCAGCTTGTCGCCGCTGAAGGCGGCAAGGTTGCCGCGTGCCAGGTGCAGCTTGCGCAGCTGGGTTTCCAGGATCAGGCCATTGAGCGGGGTGCGCACCTCGTGGGACACGATCGACATGAAGTCATCGCGCATGCGCACGGCATGCTCCAGTTCACCCCGCGCCGTTTGCAGCTGGGCCAGCAGCAGCTCCTGCTCCTGGCGGCTGCGTTCCAGGGCCTGCAACTGGCGGTCGAGCACCTTGCGCTGGCGGTACAGGTCGACGAACACCGACACCTTGCTCTTCACCGCCAGGGTGTCGAGCGGCTTGTACAGAAAGTCCACCGCACCGCTTTCATAGCCTTTGAACGCGTAGTTCATCTCGCGCCCGGCGGCAGTGACGAACACGATGGGGATGTTGCGAGTCTTTTCCGTGCCGCGCATCAGCTCGGCCAGCTCGAAACCGTTCATGCCCGGCATCTGCACGTCGAGGATGGCCAGGGCGAACTCGTGCTCGAGCAACAGCGACAGCGCTGCCTCGGCCGATTGGGCCTGATGCACCTCGCGGTCTTGGCCCTGGATCAGGGCGTCGAGGGCCAGCAGGTTTTCTGGCAGGTCGTCGACGATCAGCAGTTTGGCGATGGTGTGGCTTAGCATGCGCTGGGTTCCAGGGCGGCGAGCAATCGCTCGATGCCACTCAGAGAAAGAATATGGTCGGGCTGGTGCAGGGCCAATGCGGCCTCCGGCATCAGCGCCACCTGTGCGTCGCAAGGGTCCTGGACCACGGTCCGGCCCCCGTTGCGCTTGATATAGGCAAGGCCTTCTGCGCCATCCTCGTTGGCCCCGGTGAGCAACATACCCAGCAGGCCGGCACCATAAGCATCGGCCGCCGACATGAACAGGTAGTCGATCGCCGGCCGGGAAAAATGCACCGGCGGCTCCTGGCTCAGCGACAGGGTCAGGTCACGCTCCACCGACAGGTGATAACCCGGCCCGGCCACGTAGATCTGCCCGGCGCGCAGCGGTTGTTTGTCACAGGCCTCGCACACTGGCCGCCGCAGGCGACGTTGCAGCACCTCGGCCAGCTGGCTGTGGCGGTCATCTGGCAGGTGCAGCACGCATATCACCGGAATGGCGAAGCCGGCCGGCAACGCGCCCAGCACACTGAACAGCGCTGTAACGCCGCCGGCCGAGGCGCCGATCACCATCGCGCGTACGCCTTTCATGACTTGCGGTAGATCCGTTCGGGCTTGACCAGCGGCTCGAAGCGCTCGCTGTAGGCGGAAAAATCCACCGATTCCTTGCTGCCCAGCACCAGGAAGCCGCGGTGGCACAGGGACTCGTGGAACAGGCCCAGGGCGCGGTCCTGCAGTTCCTTGTTGAAGTAGATGAGCACGTTGCGGCACGACACCAGCTGGGTTTCGGAAAACACGCTGTCGGTGGCCAGGCTGTGGTCGGCAAAGGTCACGTTGTCGCGCAGGGTGCTGTCCATGATGGCGTTGCCGTAGGCTGCCGTGTAGTACTCGGCAAAGTCACGCCGGCCGCCGGCGATGCGATAGTTTTCGGCGTACTCGCGCATGCTCTGCATCGAGTAGATGCCCTGCTTGGCCTTGTCCAGCGAATGCGGGTTGATGTCGGTGGCGTAGATGATGGTGCGCTCCAGCAGGCCCTCCTCGCGCAGCAGGATGGCCATCGAATACACCTCCTCGCCCGTGCTGCAGCCGGCAATCCACACCTTGATCGACGGCCAGGTACGCAGCAGCGGCACCACTTCGTTGCGCAGCGCCAGGTAGTGCCCCGGGTCGCGGAACATCTCGCTGACCGGGATCGTCAGGTACTGCAGCAACTGCATGAACATGCCAGGGTCGTGCAGCACGCGCTCCTGCAGCGCCGACACCGTGAGGCAGTCGAACTGGCGCAGCGCATGCAGGATCCGGCGCTTGATCGACGCGCCGGAATAGTTGCGGAAATCGTAGCTGTACTTGAGGTAGATGGCCTCGATCAGCAAGCGGATTTCGATATCGGTGTTACGTTCGCTAGTCAAATTCGCTCCAGTTGCGGCAGCCACACACGGATCAGCGAGAACAAGCGGTCCAGGTCGATCGGTTTGGCCAGGTAATCGTTGGCGCCGGCCTGCAGGCAACGCTGCTGGTCATCCTTCATCGCCTTGGCGGTCACGGCAATGATCGGCAGCTTGCGCCAGCGTTGTTGCTGGCGGATCAGCCGGGTGGCCTCGAAGCCGTCCATCTCCGGCATCATCACGTCCATCAGCACCAGGTCGATGTCGTCATGCTGCTCCAGGCGCTCGATGGCTTCGCGGCCGTTGCGGCCGATTTCGACGATCGCGCCCTTGTGTTCCAGCGCGCTGGTCAGGGCGAAGATGTTGCGCACGTCGTCGTCCACCAGCAGCACCTTGCGGCCTTCGAATACCTTGTCGCGGCTGCGCGCGGTCTTGAGCATGCGCTGGCGTTCGTTGGACAGCTGCGACTCGACCTTGTGCAGGAACAGCGTCACTTCGTCGAGCAGGCGCTCCGGCGAGCGGGCGCCCTTGATGATGATCGAGCGCGAATACTTGAGCAGGTCGGCTTCTTCTTCGCGGGTCAGGTTGCGCCCGGTATACACGATCACCGGCGGGAAGGCACGGATGTCCTCGGCGGTCATGCGCTTGAGCAGCTCGTTGCCGAGCATGTCGGGCAGCTTGAGGTCGATGATCATGCAGTCGTAGATGTTCTCGCGCAGCAACGCCAGGGCATCCTGGGCCATGGCCACAGCGGTGATCTCGACATCGTCGTCGCCGATCAGGCGGGCAATGCTCTCGCGCTGCAGGTCGTCGTCTTCCACCAGCAGGATGTGCTTGAGCTTCTGGGTCAGCTTGGCCTCCAGCCGGGCGAACACTTCCTTGAGTTGTTCGCGGCTGGTGGGCTTGACCGCGTAGCCGACGGCGCCCATGTGCATGGCAGCCTCGACCCGGTCCTCCACGGAAATGATATGCACCGGGATGTGCCGGGTGCTCGCCTGCTCCTTCAGGCGTTGCAGCACGGTCAGGCCGGAATGGTCGGGCAGGCGCATGTCCAGCAGGATGGCATCGGGGATGTACTGCGCGGCCAGTTCGAAGCCCTCGTCGGCGCCCTGCGCCACCAGGCAGCTGTAACCCAGTTCGTGGGCCAGGTCGAAGAGGATGCGGGCGAAGTTCGGTTCGTCCTCGATCACCAGGATGCAGCGGTTGCCGAACGGCGCGCGCTCGCGGTCGTCGGCGAATGCCGGTGCCTGGCGTTTCGGCGCCGCCACCGCCGGTGTCTGCGGCGCAGGTGGCAGGCTGTCGACCGCCGGGCGCAGGCTGAGTGGCTCGATATCCTGCGCAACCCGCTCATAGCGCTCCGGCAGGATCAGGCTGAACACGCTGCCCTGGCCGGGGCTGCTGTCGACGCTGATCTGCCCACCCAGCAGGTGCGCCAGGTCGCGGGAAATGGACAGGCCCAGGCCAGTGCCGCCATAACGGCGATTGCTGGTGCCATCGACCTGGTGGAAGGCGCCGAAGATCGCCTGCTGCTGGTCGGCGGCGATGCCGATGCCGGTATCGCGCACGGCAAAGACGATGCCGGTGCCGGGCTGGTAACCGATGTTCAGGCTGACCTGGCCGCGCTCGGTGAACTTGATGGCGTTGGACAGCAGGTTCTTGAGAATCTGCTCCAGCCGCTGGCGGTCGGTGAACAGCGTGGCCGGCACCTGCGCCTCGGTGGTCACCTCGAAGGCCAGGCCCTTGTGCCCGGCCAGCGGCTCGAACATGCCACGCAGGCCTTCGACCAGGCGTTCCACCTGGGTGCTTTCGGGGCGCACTTCGAGCTTGCCGGCTTCTACCTTGGCGATGTCGAGAATGTCGTTGATCAGGTTGAGCAGGTCGTTGCCGGCCGAGTAGATGGACTCGGCGAACTTGACCTGCTCGTCGCTGAGGTTGCCCTCGCCGTTCTCCGCCAGCAGCTTGGCCAGGATCAGCGAACTGTTCAGTGGCGTGCGCAGCTCGTGGGACATGTTGGCGAGGAACTCGGACTTGTACTTGCTCGAACGCTGCAGTTCCTCGGCGCGCGCCTGCAGCTCGTCCTGGGCCTGGAGCAGCTCGTCGTTCTTGCGGTCCAGCGCCTCGGTGCGCTCGGACAATTGCTCGTTGGTCTGCTCCAGTTCCGCCTGCTGGGTTTCCAGATGGGCCTGGGACTCCTTGAGCACGCGGGATTGCTCTTCGAGCTCTTCGTTGGCGGTTTTCAGCTCTTCCTGCTGCACTTGCAGCTCTTCGTTCAGTTGCTGGGTCTCGGCCAGCACTTCCTGCAGGCGCTGCCGGTAGCGGGCGCTTTCGATGGAGATACCGAGGTTGCCACGGACCCGCTGCAGCATCTCTTCGTCACGCTCCTGCAGCGGCCGCAGGAAGCCCAGCTCCAGCACACCGTTGATCTGCCCGTCATCACTGCAGGGCATCAGCATGGCACTGCGCGGCAGGCCCCGGCCCAGGCCGGAACTGAGGTGGAAATAGTCGTCGGGCAAGTCGTCCAGGCGCAGCAGCCGAGCTTCGCGCACGGCCTGGGCCAGCAGGCCTTCGTGATCGCCCAGCACCTGCTCGCGGGCCTGCTCCTCGGCATCCAGGCCATAGCTGGCCACACGCACCAGGCGGCCATGCTCGTCACGCACGTACAACGCGCCGACCACGCTGCCCAGGTAGCTGGCGAAGAAACGCAGGATGTTGTCACCGAGCATGGGCAGGGTCAGCTGGCCGAGCACCTGTTCGGCCAGTTGGGTCTGCCCGTTGCGCAGCCAGGCCTGGTGTTCCAGGCGCTCGGCCGCGCGCTGCTGGGCCTTGAAGTTTTCGTCATAGGTACCCGACAGCGCCAATAGGTCGCGCCGCCCGAGGTAAGCCAGCAAGGCACTGAGGCCGACGATGAACAGCACGAAGGACGACATGACCGTGACGGTCACACTGTTGACCCGCTCGTTGCGCGCCATGCGCAACTGTTGTTCGCTGGCGATCAGGTTGTCGAACTCCTTGCGGATCTCGTCGGTCAGGCGCTTGCCGCGGCCGTTGCCGATCAAGGCGCGGTAATCACCCTGGCTGCGGCGCAAGTTGATCATCTCGCTGCCGAAGGTGTTCCACGCCTGCTGCAGGGCGATCAGCCGGTCGATGCGTTCGACCTGTTGCGGGTTGTCCTCGACCATGCCGCGCAGGCTCTGCAGGCTACCGAAGATGCGCGGCTTGGCCACCTCGTAGGGGTCGAGGAAACGCTCGTCGCCGGTGATCAGGAAGCCACGCATGCCGGTTTCCATGTCGATCGACAGTTTGACCGTTTCGTTGGCATTGCCGATCACCCGGTCGGTGTGCTCGACCCACTGCAAGGCCGAAAGCAGGTAGTTGATCACCGCGACGAAGGCAACGGCCCCCAGCAGGCCAACCCCCAGGGGTAGGCCGACGTTGCGGCTCAACAGCTTGCGGAAGCTCCGCTGGTCCATCGAGGCTGCTTGAATCATGTGAAAACGCCCGAGCAAGTAAAGTCCATTGAAAGTGTGGCAAAGCGATCGTTGTAGTTGTCTGCCACTGCTCTGTCCCGTAAAGCGAGTCTAACCAGCTTTGGCGGGTCTGGCAGGGCATTTAGCCAGTATTTGAAGGTGATGTGCGCCAATCGTTCCATCTGATTGCACGGACCGGTATCCTCCGGGAACTTCTGCTGCCATCCGGAGCACAGATTAAAGACATTCATTCTGCACAGGATCGCAACCATGCACCTTCTGGTAGTCGAAGACGACGACATCGTACGCATGCTGATGGTCGAAGTGCTCGACGAGTTGGGCTACACCGTCATCGAAGCGGAGCATGCCAACGCGGCGCTGCGCATTCTCGAGGACCCGAACCAGGCACTGGCGCTGATGATGACCGATGTGGGGCTGCCGGACATGCGTGGCGAAGAGTTGGCGGTCAAGGCGCGCGAACTGCGGCCGCTGTTGCCCGTGCTGTTCGCCAGTGGCTATGCCGAAAGCGTCGATGTACCGGAGGGCATGCACCTCATCGGCAAGCCGTTCAGCATCGACCAGTTGCGGGAGAAGGTGCAGGCCATTCTGGGTAACCCTTGAAATCGGTGTCGCCTGCTTCGCGGGCTTGCCCGCTCCCACAGGGAACGCGCGGCCCCAAAGCTGGCGCTGTACCTGTGGGAGCGGGCGAGCCCGCGAAGAGGCCGGCACAGGCTGCAGCTGACTACAGCTCCCTGCGCAACAGGTAGCTATCCATGATCCACCCCTTGCGCGCCCGCTCCCGCTCACGCACTTCCATTATCTGCGCCTTCACCGCCTGCAACGGCCCGGCAATCAGCACCTCATCCGCGGTCCCCAGGTACGCGCCCCAGTAGATCATCAACGCCGGGTCATCGAGCCGGGCAAACGCGCACTGCCCGTCCAGCATCACCAGCACATTGTCGATCTGCCCCTGCCCGGCCAGGCGCCGCCCTGGCAATACGGTCAACGGCTCACCGATGCGGTTGAGCGGCACCTGATGGCGCGCCGCCAACGCCTGCACGCTGCTGATGCCCGGAATGACCTGCAGGCGCAGCGCCACACCACGCTCGCGGACCAGGCCAAGGATGCGCAGGGTGCTGTCGTACAGCGTCGGCTCGCCCCACAGCAGAAAGGCGCCGGTTTCCCCAATACCTATCTCCCGCTCGATCAGTTGGGCATACAGCACCGCACGCTGCCGGTGCCAGTCCTGCACCGCGTCCAGGTAGTCATCGGCCTGGCCATCGCGTGCAGGGTCGGCCACCTGCACCAGGCGGTAGCCGCCCTCGGGCCGGTAGCGTTGCAGGATGGCCTTGCGCAGGTGCACCAGTTCGTCCTTGTCGCCGCCCTTGTCGAGCACGAAGAACACGCTGGCCTGGCGCAGCGCATCGACCGCCTCGTAGGTGACCTGGCGCGGGTCACCCGGGCCGATGCCTATCAACAACAGGTCTTTCATTGCCCTGCCCTTTGCGGGAACCAGCAGCCATTGTCAGGTGGCTGCCGGTATTTGGCAAAGCGCCCCGTCAGAAGATGGAGAAGTTGTAGCTGACAATGACCCGTGTCTCGTCCATGTCACGCGCCCACTTTTCATAGTTGCTGCGGTAAGTGGAATTACGCAGGCGCACACTGACGTCCTTGAACGTGCCACTTTGCACCTGGTACTTGAACTCGGTGTCGCGTTCCCACTCTTTGCCTTCGGCCGTGCTGCCCGGCACCTTGATATTGTCACCGTTGATGTAACGGGTGAAGAAGGTCAGGCCGGGCACGCCCAGGGCCTTGAAGTCATAGTCATAACGCACCTGCCAGGAACGTTCCTGGGCGGCGGCGAAGTCGTTGACCTGGGCATAGTTGACCAGGTACGGGTTGGTGCCATCCAGGTATGGCATGGCACTGTCGCCATACATGCGTTGCCAGCCGGCACTGAGCTTGTGGCCACCCAGGCTGTAGCCGAGCATGCCGCTGAACGCGCGATGGTCGATTTCGCCGGCGCGGGCATTGCCGATGTCGTCACTCTTGATCAAGCGCAGGTCTGCCGACAGGCTGCCCACCGCCAATGGCTGGCTGGCCACCAGGCCGAGGAAGTGCTGACGGTAGATGTTCTCCAGCTTGGCCACCTGGTACTGGGCGCTGAAGCGCTCGTTGAAACGGTAATCGACACCGGCCAGGTCAAAGTGGTCAGCCTCGATATCGCAGGCATAGCGCTTGTTCTTGCAATGCACGCGAATGTCCTGACGGTCGGTGGAATCCCGTGCGGTGTACTTGTCCAGACGGGCCAGGGTGAACTTCAGGTCGCGCACTTCTTCGGAGGTGAGCATGGCGCCATGGAACATGGTCGGCAGCAGGCGGCCATCGTTGTACTTGAGCAGCGGCACATCCGGCATCATCGAACCGTACTTGAGCACGGTATTGGAAACCTTGACCTTGGCCGCCAGGCCCATCTTCGCGTACTGGTCCGCCGAGTGCCGTGGGTCATGGCCGGAAGACGGCAACAGGCCGCTGTTGCTGTCTGCCGGGCTGGAGTCAAGTTTGAAGCCGAACATGCCCAGCGCATCCACGCCAAAACCTACCGGCCCCTGCGTGTAACCCGACTGCACATTGAGGATGAAACCTTGTGCCCATTCTTCGCGTTTGGACGCACCCTGGCTGGAACTGCTGTGGCCGTCACGGAAATCCCGGTTGAAATAGACATTGCGTGCTTCGACCTTAGCACTGCTGTCTTCAAGAAAACCGGCGGCCTGGGCATTGACGCCGGCACACAACAGGAACAAGCCGGCAACACGACGCCCGGGGGCGATGGGAAAAGGGGCAAACATGGGAGAAAACATCCAGAATCAAGGCGAGTAAACAACCTGTGGCACGTGCTGGCCACGGTACTGCGAGGGGGCCGAACAATAGCCGGCCATCATCTGAAATTATCGCGCGAAGGCTCTGGCACGGGCCATTGGACCATGGTCTAAGCGCACCGCAAGGCAACCGCGAAAAAACCGGACAATACCGCGCGCAAAACTAGGAAAGTTCCCGGCTTACTTACAAAAAGTTTGCAGTTTACCCAGTACCCATGAATGACTACACTCGATATCAGCGAACAGCGGAACCCACCCGCGTGGCCGGCGTTTTTATTCTTCTTCAATGTTCGTCACGCCCTGCCACGACCGACGTACAGGAGTGATTACAGTGTCCAGACTTGCAGAGTTTCGTGCTGCCGAAAAAGCGCTCCAGGAACAGATGGCGCAACTGGAAGCGTTGAAAAAGGATGCCGGCCTCAAACGCGAAATCGAATTCGAGCAGAAACTAGTCGGCCTGATGAAAAGCTACGACAAGAGCCTGCGCGATATCATCGCCATCCTCGACCCGAAAGCAGTGGCCCGGGTTTCCAGTGCAGCGCCCAAGCAACAGCGCCGCGCGCGCGTGGTGAAGGTTTACACCAACCCGCACACCGGCGAGCGGATCGAGACCAAAGGCGGCAACCACCGTGGGCTCAAGGCCTGGAAAGAACAATACGGAGCCGCCACGGTAGAAAGCTGGGTACGCTGATGAAACGTCCACACGTACTTCACACTTTTTTCACAAGGGCTGGCTCAGTATCGAGACAGCTAAAGGACTAGCGACTCCATCACGCGCCCGCACATGCGGGCCTCTAATTCCAGCGCCCTGCCTCGTGCAGGGCGCTTTCATTTGCGCAATCGGCACACTGCCGTATCATGGCCGGCCTGTCTGTTTTGCCGGCGCCCTGCGCCCGGCCCCGTCTCAGGAGTTCCCATGAGCCTGCATGATCTGCAAACCCTGCCTGGCGTCACCGCCCAACCGGACGCCGCCACCGCCCAGTTCGTCTTCAACCACACCATGCTGCGGGTCAAGGACATCGAGAAGTCCCTGGACTTCTATACCCGCGTGCTGGGCTTCCGCCTGGTGGACAAGCGCGACTTCCCCGAAGCCGCCTTCAGCCTGTACTTCCTGGCCTTGGTCGACCCGGCGCAGATCCCGGCCGATGACAGCGAACGCCACCAGTGGATGAAGTCGATCCCGGGCGTGCTGGAGCTGACCCACAACCACGGCACCGAAAACGATGCCGAGTTTGCCTACCACAACGGCAACACCGACCCACGCGGCTTTGGCCACATCTGCATCTCGGTACCGGACGTACGCGCCGCCTGCGCACGCTTCGAGGCACTGGACGTACCGTTCCAGAAGCGCCTGCAAGACGGGCGCATGAACCACCTGGCCTTCGTCAAGGACCCGGACGGTTACTGGGTCGAAGTCATCCAGCCGACCGAGCTCAAAGGCTGAGCGTTCATCTCGGCTCGCTCGTCGGGCCGGGAACTCCCGGCCCCTTGCTGTGGTATATGAAGGTAACTGCTTCACATGCCACAGCGAGGTAAGGACGATGCAATCTCTTCACTGTGAATATCGCAAGCACACCATCACCGCCAGCGTGATGCCCCACCCCGATTCCCCCCTGCCCTACGCCGCCGGGTGCCTGATCACCGACCCCGACGGGCACACCAGCAGGCGCATGTCGATGCCGATGAAGTTCTTCTCCGACCTCGAGAACGCACAGCATGTGTCGCTGGCCCATGGCCGAGCGCTGGTCGACCAGCAGCTGGATGAGGGGCAAAAGGTATTTTGACCTTGTTTATGCTTGTGCCGGCCCTTTCGCGGGCTTGCCCGCTCCCACAGGTACTGCACAGATTTCAGATCCTGTGAGGTCCCTGTGGGAGCGGGCAAGCCCGCGAAAGGGCCGGCACAGGAGTATTCAGATATCCCGGGCGTACGCCACCGCCGCCTCCACCTGCGCCAAGGTGGGTCGCACCCCGGTGTAAAGCACGAACTGCTCCAGCGCCTGCAGCGCAATCACCTCCAGCCCGGTGATCACCGGCTTATCCAACGCCCGCGCCCGTCGGATCAACGGTGTGCTTTCCGGCATCGCCACCACGTCGAACACCCGCGCCGCCGCGGCGATGGCGTTCTCGGAAAACGCCAACTCCTCGGCCTCGGGCCCGCCCGCCATGCCGATCGGCGTCACGTTCACCAGCATGGGTGGGCACAGGTCGCCCAGCTCCGCCACCCAGCGATAACCGCACACATCTGCCAGCTGCCGCCCCGCCTGCTCGTTGCGCGCAACGATGATGCCTTCGGCGAACCCGGCATCGCGCAAGGCACTGGCTACCGCCTTGGCCATGCCGCCACTACCGCGCAAGGCAAACGCCGTGGTCGGGTCGACCTGGTGCTGCGCCAGCAATTGGCGCACGGCCAGGTAATCGGTGTTGTAGGCCTTCAGGTGACCATTGCTATTGACCAGGGTATTGACCGACTCGATGGCCGCAGCCGATGGGTCGATCTCGTCGACCAGGGCCATGCAGGCCTCCTTGTACGGCATCGATACCCCGCAACCGCGGATACCCAAGGCACGGATGCCCGCCACCGCCGCCGGCAGGTCATCGGTGCGCATGGCCTTGTAGTAGAAGTCCAGGCCAAGCTGCTGGTACAGGTGGTTGTGGAACCGTACCCCGAAGGTGCCGGGGCGGCCCGCCAGGGAGATGCACAGCACGGTGTCTCTGCTGGGAGTTGTCGACATAACCTGCTCCTTTGTCATAACTGAAACGTTTGTTCAGCGTAACAGAGGTAACCGCTGGTCGTCCCTTACACAACCTTTACCGTTCCCCCGTGCTCAGCTGACGAAGAGTGGAGTCATAGTAATAGGACCCCACACCTGGGGTGTCCTTGCGAGGGTTTCTTCATGAACCGTCACATTCCCGGAATCGCCCTGCTGGTCGGTGCCCTGGCCATCAGCGCGCCCGCTGTCGCCCATGGCGGCCATGGCCATGGCGGTTGGTATGGCCCCGGCCCGCTGCTGGGTGCGGCCGTGGTTGGCGCCGTGGTCGGGGCGACGGTTTATGGCGGGCGTGACCGTACCGTGTACGTCGAGCGCCAACCGGTCTACTACGGGCCGCCACCGGTCTACGTGCAACCACCGCCACCGCCGGTGTACTACCAGCCGTACTACGTGCCAGCACCACCGCCCCCGGGCTATCGCACCTACTACGGTCCGCCACCGGTGTATTACGGCCCGCCGCGGTGGTAAATGTTGATAGAACCAATGACCACTATCGAGGAAGTTAATTTCAAACCGCCCCGGCTGCTGCGTAAGGTAGGGCCATGTTTTACAGGAGGTCCACATGGCCACTATCCAGATCATGTCCGTCGTCGGCAGTGCCGTCCCCGCTTCGCTGCGTCAGCAGGGCCTGCTGGCATGCTGGTACCTGGTGCGCAACGGCGAAGCCGTAAGCGGCCCGATGCCGACCCGCGCCTCGGCTCAGGCCCTGGTCGAACAGTTGCAACCAGGCACCTTGGTCGCCTGACCCGTATTTGTTGTGCGTTGCTCCCTACGCCCTTCTGGCCCGCCTACCTGGCGGGTCTTTTTTTGCCTGGGCGTTACGCCTGCACCTCCCCGCTGCAGGCTATGAACATTGCCAACAACGCGGCCAGCTGGTGCTCGCGCTGACCGTAGCCCGCGCCAGGCAGGCTGGCCCAGATCGGCGCGGCCTTGGCGATCGCCTGGGCAATGCGGCCGGCCTTGATCAGCGCCAACGCGCCGCACTCGCTCAGCAACTTGATTGCCGCCAGGTCCTGGGCCTCAGGGGTAAAGCGGCCATTGAAGCCATAAGTGCTCACGATGGCATCCCAGGTACCAGCCAGAATCTGGTACCGCCCCGCAGCGGAGCTGTGGATGCCGTAGCTGGGCAACCACACCTTCTGCCTCGGGTGCCCGCTGTAGTCATTGAACAGTTGGCCGCCGACCAGGACGTTGTAGCCATCGTCACTGGCAGCGATGGTCGAGGTACCCTCGGACCAGGCCAGCATGTCCAGGAATGCGAGCACGTTCGCGCCGCCGGCAGCGGCAGAATCCAATCGAGCCATGTTGTCTCCATACAGAAAAAGGCCCATACGCATGGGCATAAACAGAATTTGTCTTGCGGGCCGCCTCACTCACCCTGCTTCCCGCGCAGGCGGGCGATCCCCTCGCCCTGGACGGTGACCTGCCGGGGAGGATGGCCGCCCCGACTGGTCAGCGCTTCGATCTTGCCTTCCAGGCGCCCTACAGTGATCACCAGTTCATTGCGTTCCTTTGCAAACTGATCGGCCCTGGCCTGCGCTTCTCTTCGGGCGTCACGCTCGATATCGAGCAGCTCGTTCAGGCGCCGGACCACGCCAATATCAGCGTTGTCCATGGCACGGTCAGCCGCATCCCTGGACAGCCACTTGCGCAGCCAGAGGAATGCACCCAGCAACACGGTGCCTGTTCCGCCCAGCCAGGTGATGGTGCCTGGGCCGAGGTCAGTCGGGTCCATGAAAACCTCATAACGGATGGTGATGTCGTAAGCCTGGAGAACAGCTTCTCGGTGGCTTTCCTTGCTTGCGCATTTAATTTAGCCTACAGCTAATAACATGACAAGAGAAATTTAGCCTTGAGCATATTTAGCAGCGAGCTAAACACTGGCATGCTTCGCCCCATGGACATCTACGAAATTCGCAAGCACAACCTGGTCAAGCTGATCGGCAGCCAGAGGAAGGGATCCTGCGCAGAGCGCTGGGGGATGGCGCCTGCGCACCTGAGCCAGATCCTTTCGGACAAGACAGCGAAGAACCTGGGCGATGACGTGGCCCGCCGAATCGAGGGCATCGAAGGCTTGCCACGGGGGTGGTTCGACGCGATGGCAGCGGGCGACCAGGCGCAGTCGCCGGCCGAGGCTGTCGACAGCAAGCTTTCCGCGGCCGATCTGGTCAAGCAGATGCTTGCCAGAAGCGGCAAGGGCATCCCCGAAGAAACCCGGCAAAGGCTGCTGGCCGCCGCCGAGGAGCCGGCAGACTCGACGCTGGTGGCGGCTGAACTTGTTCGGCCAGGACTGGTGGGCGACGAAGTATGGATTGCCCACTACGACGTCCGTGCGGCCATGGGCGGCGGGCAGATCCCCCACGACTACCCCGAGATGTTCAAGGATGTTCGCGTCAGCCCAAGCCACCTGCGCGAGCTTGGCGTGGAGTTCAGCGAGCACCACCACCTGAAGATGGTGACCGGCTGGGGCCAGTCGATGGAACCGACCATCAAGCACCGCGACCCGCTGATCGTGGACGTCAGCATCCGCGAGTTCGTCGGTGATGGAATCTACTTCTTCTCCTGGGGCGACCACATCTACATCAAGCGATTGCAGATTGCCGACGAAGACCATTTCGAGATGATTTCCGACAACTCGCGGCACAAGGACCGCATGATTCGCCGGGAAGAGACCTACATCCAGGCCAGGGTGCTGCTGGTGTGGAATGCACACCTTGTGTAAAGCGAAGGCCACCACCCCAGCGTAATGCTGTCCATTCGCGCAACTGGGGCCGCCTTGCGGCCCTTCGCGGGCAAGCCCGCTCCCACAAGTACGATGCAGGCCTCAAGGAATGCACATTCCTGTGGGAGCGGGCTTGCCCGCGAAGGGCTGCAAGGAAGCCCCAATCGATGTCACATCAGACTTGAGTGAACAGTATTACGCTGCCCCGCAGGCTCTTTCTGACCTTCAGAAAGGTGCCGCCTCCTCGACCTGCTGCTCGCTGTCCTGCTCGACGATAAAGTCGTCGCGCTCCTCCACGCTGCCGCGCTCCCAGCGCACCGTCACGCTCTCGTCGTCGTTGAAGGTCAGTTCCAGCTCGGGCGTCTCGGCCAGCAGGCCCATCACCTCCTCCCACTCGGCATCACCGTCGGTATCCAGGCGATGCACCGTCACCCAGCGCTGCGTCTGCGCGAGCGGGTGGTTGATCATCGCTGATACCCGCAAGCTCAGCCGCTCTATTCCGGTCATTTCCTGGCGCTGATGGGGCGTCGACTTCAAGGGCTTAGACATATTCTTATCCTGACAGCTGTATATTTGTACAGTATTCAAGGAAAGCTTATCTCACCGCCAAATCAAGCGTAAAGCCCCCGATGTGGAAAATTTTCGCCAACAGGTAATTTGTCGCCCGGCGAAATAATTTTAGCCATGGGCTATTGACGATGATTTAGCGTAAGGCTAAATTTCATTCCAGCAGCCGCCACCGTGCTGCTGCGGCACCCACCGTCATTTTCATTCAGGAGTTCTCCCCATGAGCGTAGATATCCGCAACCTCACCCTCGCCGTTCCGGTAGTCGAATCGTCGATCAGCACCGTAGCGGTCGAACTCACCGGCAGCGAAGCGATTGCCCTGTACCCGAACTACGTGACAGTGCTCAGCGATGGTTCGGTCCAGTTGTCTGCCCCCACCAAAGGCGCTTCGAGCAAAAGCACCCGCAGGACCCGCTGCGAGTGGTCGGAGCCGAAATACTGGACCTTGGGCGGTGCCCCACATCACTGGAATCGCCAGGAAATGACGCTGACCAAGGTCAACTGGGCGCAGAAGGTGGTCATCGCGCAGATGCACGTCTACGGGGACGACAGCCCGCCCATGAAGGTGTTCTGGAAAAAGGGCGACATCACCCTGGGTTTTCGGCGGACCTACAACCAGACTGACCCGATCAACTCGACGGTGCTCAAGGGGGTACCGCTGGGGGCAAAGTTCGAGGTGAGCATCCATGCCACCGCAGCAGGCGTGGTCAACGTTACGGCCAAGTGCAATGGCGTGAGCGGTACGTCCGGCGATCTGCAGTTCGACAGCACCTGGGCTACACAGCTATTCGAGTTCCACGGCGGGGTCTACAACCAGGTGGACTACACCGATACCACGCCCGCCGATGACGGCTCGATCTGCATCATCAGCGACCTCTCGCTGACCCATGCCTGAACCCAGGCAGCCGGTAAGACATCCCGATGCCCCTGCCCCCCAACGCAGGTTTCATCGGGATCGCCTTTGAACTCCAGGTGGGCCGCTCATGACTGCCGCTCAAACTTCCTGTATCCCGGATGAACTAAGCTACTCGGATGTCTTTTTTCCTGATCAGGGTTAGGCCCCATGAGACTGTTCGATTTCATTGCTAGCAGTATGGAACCCATTCTCCAGGCTTGGGAAAATTACGCCCGCTCGGTTGAAACAGAGCTGCCAAAGCAGGACTCCATCGGCTTGCGCAATCATGCCGAGGAGTTGCTCCGCACCGTGGCCGCAGACATGAGAACGCCCAGAGCAGGCAACAACAGTCCGAGAAAGCACAAGGGAGAGGCCCCAGGAGTTCCAGCGAAACCGCAGCGCAGACCCACGCGGTTGCTCGCTTGATAGCTGGGTTCTCGATGGATCAGATGGTGTCCGAATACCGGGCATTGCGCGCAAGCGTTCTGTCACTCTGGCTTACCCAGGAATCGTTCGCAGACGCGCATCATGTTCAGGACATGATCCGGTTCAATGAAGCGATTGACCAGGCGCTCGCAGAGTCGATCGCGGCCTACGGAACGGCAGTCGAGGCGACCCGGAAAATGGTGCTCGCCGTGCTCGGTCATGATTTGCGTTCGCCCTTGGGCGCGATACTCATGGCTGGCGGGCTGATCCAGCGGCAGACCGGGCTGGATGAAAAGGGAAAGTTACTGGCGACCCAGCTTTGTACCAGTGCACATCGGGCAAATGTCATGATCAACGATCTGCTGGACCTGGCCCGCTGCAACCTGGGGACTGGCATTCCAGTGGATTTGCGGAAAATGGATCTGAACGCCATCTGCCAGGCTGTCATTGACGAACTGCGCACGGCGTTCCCGCACGCGCGGATCATCCTGGATGAGCAGGCGCACATCACCGGGCAATTCGACCCTGACCGCATCTCTCAGGTTTTCTCCAACCTGATAGGCAATGCCCTGCGCCATGGCGATGCGACAGCCCCGATCAAGGTCACGGTGGCCAGGGTGGATGGTGCTCCACGGGTCAGCGTCCAGAATTCCGGAGAGCCTATTGCACCCGAGGTGATGCCCTACATCTTCAAGCCGGAAGGGCGATACTCGAGCTACTCATCCGGAGAGCGGGGCTCCGCAGCGGGGCTCGGCCTTGGCCTGTTCATCGCATCGGAGATCGTGGCGAACCACGGTGGCAGAATTGAGGTGGAGTCGACCGAAGAGGAAGGGACGACCTTCGAGGTTGTTCTGCTGTCTTCGGCAGAGTGATGATGGGTACAGGACAGGTGACTTTCAAGCAGGTCCAAGTCAGAAAGAAGTGACCGCTCAAAGAACCAATAACAAAGGTTTTGATCAAGGAAAATGCGCCGGAAGGTTAGCATCTGCTTTGGGTCGAAAGCTGCCAATCACGAGTGGCCGCTCTCGACCCAGGCTGTGTGAAAACGCAAGTAAGTACGTCGAGTAACGAAAGAAGCTGGGGCACCCTG
>NZ_DKHD01000047.1:0-11103 GCF_002453565.1 Pseudomonas sp. UBA6753
CACCGCACCGTTCGTGGCGCAGAGCGATGACGTGTACCGTGACGGTGAAACCCAGACTGTCAGCGTGATCGATGCCGGCAGCCATAACTTCGAGAACCTGAACACCAGTGCCACCACGACCGTCACCGTGAGCGACACCGTCGACACCGTGAAGGCCGGGCTGAGCATTTCGCCGAACCCGGCCGTGGAAGGGCAGGCGGTGACCTACAACATCACCCTGACCGGTCCGGCCGGTGCCGATTTGACCCAGCACGGCGGCCTGGATATCGAGCTGAGCAACGGTAAGGTGGTCCACATCGCAGCCGGGCAGATCAGTGGTTCGCAGTCGGGTGTTCTGGCGGACGACGTCTATGTGGGCAGCAGTGCCCCGAGCATCGCCATCAACGGGATCACCGAGCAAGGCACGGGCAAACAGGTCTTTGAGAATCTAGTCAAAGGCGACCCGGTGACCCTGCAGATCACCGACGAGCCGGGCACTCCAGGTAACCCTGGCACCCCGGGGACACCGAATGGCGGCGATGAAGTGACGCTGACTCTCACCTGCAACGCCGTGCAGGAAGGTCACACCACGACCATCACCGGCACCCTGAGCCACCCGGCAGGCCAGACCTTCACCGTCACCCTGAGCAACGGCCAGACCCTGACCTTCGCCAAGGACGCCACCACCGCCACCACCGCACCGTTCGTGGCGCAGGGCGATGACGTATTCCGTGATGGCGAAACCCAGACCATCAGCGTGACAAATGCAGGCAACCACAACTTCGAAAACCTGAACACCAGCGCGACCACGACCCTCACGGTCACCGATACCATCAACTCTGTGACGGTCGTGCTGAGCGCGTCGCCCAACCCGGCAGCCAAAGGCCAGGAGGTGACCTACACGGTCAATCTGGAAGCGCCGGCTGGCATGAGCGCAAGCAACCATGGCGGCCTGACCATCAAGCTGGACAATGGCCTGACCATCATGGTGGCGGCGGGCGGCACCACCGGCACGGTGAAAGGTGCCATTCCCGACGGTGTCTTCGTGGGGGGTGGCAGCGTGTCCGTGGGCATCGACCAGATCACGCAGAATGGCACGGGTAGCAAGGTGTTCGAGAACCTGGTCCCGGGCGCCAGCGTTGCGGTGGGCATGACCAATGCCACGCCAACCATCACTTCGGGTGCCGCGCTGGTGTCCGAGGAGGGGCTGATCGGCGGGAACAAAGACATCGTCGGTTCACCAGCCGACCAAAGCGACAGCAAGTTGTACGCTGGCAAGCTGACGGTCAGCGATATCGATACGCCGTCGGCCAACCTCTCGGTCAGCCTGGCAGCACCATCGACAGCGCTGACGTCCTCTGGCCAGAGTGTGCAATGGGCGTTGTCCAATGGCGGCAAGACCCTGACCGGCACGGCCGGTGGCAAGGACGTGATCGAAATCAGGATCGACAATGCTGGCAACTACACCGTGGAGCTGAAGGGGCCGCTCGACCATCCGAACCAGGCGGCCGAGGATGTACTGTCCCTCAACGTTGGTGTCAGCGTTTCCGACGGCAGCACCTCATCGACCGGCACGCTGACGATCAGCGTCGAAGACGACAGCCCGACCTTTGCCACCAGTGACAATGCCGGCATGTGGAACACTGTCGGGTACACGGCGGTTGGCGACACGCACTTCCTGGCGGGCGGTGATGGCGTGGGCACGCTGAAGTTCGGCACCATCGTTGGCCTGCCTTCGGGCTGGAGCAGCAAGGCAACGGATGCAAGCGGCACCACGGTGGAAGTTTTCGACGGTACCACGAAGGTGTTCACGCTTGCCTTGGGAGCGGATGGGCACTACACCGTCACCCAGAACAGCATGCGTGAAGGTAGCCGAGATACGTTCAACCTGGAAAGTTTGAAATCCGGGAATACCTCAACCCTGCCTGTCACTTTCACCAGTGGCATAACGGCCAGCTTCGAAGCCTTGGCCAGTGCTACAGGGAAGCCGACGATCAACGTCGGCAATGGGCTGGGGGTGGGTAACAACCACTTCTCTGCCAACGAAAAGTTCTCCGTGGCGTTCACCGATGCCCTGCAGCACGCCGTCTCGATGAAAGAAGTCACGCTAGGCATTGCGCGGCTTCAGGTCAGCGGTGACGTCAATATCATCGCCTCCTACAAGGACGCCAATGGTGTTGTGCATGAAGCAACGAAGACTTACACCATCACCTCTGGCTCCGAGTCCATAAAGATTCTGGCCAGTGATTTCGCGGGCCTTGCCGGGCACGCCTTCGACACGATTACCCTGGCTGCACCGAGCAAGAGTACGCTTGACACCACCTTCACCAAACTGACCTATGTAGAGGAGAAACCTGCCAGCGACCTGAACTTCACGGTCCATGTCATCGGCACCGACCACGATGGTGATTCGGCAAGCAGCTCGTTCGTGGTGACATCCCATGGTGACGCAGCCTCGTCGGCGTCGATGAGCACGATGTCGCTGATGGCGAGCGACACATCGGACAGCGCCTCCACATCCCTGCTTGGCAGCGAGAACCACATCCTGTTCGTAGGGGCAGGGGACAGCACCGTCACCGGCAGCAGCGGCATCGCCGAGTCCTTTGTGTGGACGGCAGGTGATACCGGCCATGACGTGGTCAGGAACTTCAATGCTGAAGAAGGCGACCGCCTGGACCTGAGTGCCCTGCTGCAGGGCGAATCGCTGTCGTCCATCGACAGCTACCTGAAGATCACCACGGTCGATGGCGAGTCGACCTTGCAGGTCAGCACCCAGGGCAAGTTCACTCCCGGCGGTGACACCAGCAGCGCTGACGTGTCGATCAAGCTTGAAGGTGTGAACTGGTCGAACACCACGGTCAGTTCGCTGGTCAGTGGTGGTGATCCAACCATCAAGATCGACCACTCCGGGCAATGAGCCACGCCCCGCGGCGGCCGCCAGGCCGCTGCGGGGTTCCCCCCGGCGGCCTGTTTCGATGAAGGGCGTGACGCTCAGGCTGTAGGCCGTCAGAGTGGTCTTGCCGATGGTGAGTCAGGTGTCTTCTGTGGTTATTGTTGAATCCCCTCAAGTTACTCGACTGCCTGTGCTGGCCCATTCGCGGGCACGCCCGCTCCCACAGGTACTGTGCAAGTCTTGAGTACTGTGAAGATCCTGTGGGAGCGGGCGTGCCCGCGAAAGGGCCAGCACAGGCAACACACCTCTCATGGCTTGGCGCAAAGTCCGGGTCTCGCTAGACATCTCCCACAGGTTTTACTGCAGGGTCACCGGCTTCATGCCATCCGGCAGCTTTTGAATAGCTGCCTCCATCCGCGCGATCGGTGCCGCGAGTTCGTCCGCTTCCTTGTCCTTGCCCTCCCTTCTCAGGCG
Organism: Pseudomonas sp. UBA6753; assembly: GCF_002453565.1. Classification (NCBI taxonomy): domain Bacteria; kingdom Pseudomonadati; phylum Pseudomonadota; class Gammaproteobacteria; order Pseudomonadales; family Pseudomonadaceae; genus Pseudomonas; species Pseudomonas sp. UBA6753. The sequence goes on from NZ_DKHD01000047.1 coordinate 3,347, forward strand.
ATCACGCTCAAGGCGTAGGTTAAGCAAATTCTTCTGCAGCTTCAGGGCCGAGGTATTGAACGGATCCATGCTTTTCTCACGCTGTAGGCTTCCGTGCCGTTGTAGGAAAACTGGACCGTAGCAGCTCGAATTTGCTGGAGAAACTGATGTTTCATACAGGCAAATCTCACTGCTTCGATTCTTCCTACGTTGCGAGGTAAAAGATCCTACAAGCCGCATTTCAAATCGTGTCTTTCAAATTCGCCTCAACACCGCGCGGTAGCTGGGCACAATCGGTTTTCGACAATCCAGGCCCTCGACGCGGCTCAAACCAGGGCCTGCCGCTCCTTTCGAAACCTTATGTAGCAATTGCCGCCCCGCAAGCTACAGGTGGTCCGCATCCACCACCGCCTGGGTGAACGCCTGCGGCGCTTCCTGCGGCAGGTTGTGGCCGATGCCGCCGCTGATCAGCCGGTACTCGTACTTGCCGGTAAAGCGCTGCGCATAGGCTTCGGCCGGTGGGTGCGGGGCGCCGTTGGCGTCGCCTTCCAGGGTGATGGTCGGTACGCCGATGCTGGGGAAGCTGGCCAGTTTGGCCTCGAGCGGGTCGTAGCGTGTTTCGCCCTGGGCCAGCCCCAGCCGCCAGCGGTAGTTGTGCACGGTGATCGCCACCTGGTCGGGGTTGTCCAGGGCCTTGGCGCTGCGCTCGAAGGTGGCGTCGTCGAAGGCCCACTTGGGCGAGGCGGTTTGCCAGATCAGCTTGGCGAAGGCATGGCGGTTCTTTTCATAGCCGGCCTGGCCGCGCGCGGTGGCGAAGTAGTACTGGTACCACCACTGCAACTCGGCACTGGGAGGCAGGGGGGCCTTGGCGGCTTCCTGGCTGCTGATCAGGTAGCCGCTGACCGATACCAGTGCCTTTACCCGCTCTGGCCACAGCGCCGAGACAATGTCGGCAGTGCGTGCGCCCCAGTCGAAGCCGGCGAGCACGGCACGCTGGATATGCAGCGCATCCATGAAGGCGATCACGTCGCTGGCCAGTGCCGAGGGCTGGGCATTGCGTGGGGTTGCCGCAGACAGGAAGCGGGTCTGCCCGTAACCACGTACGTAGGGCACCAACACCCGGTAGCCTTTTGCCGCCAGGGCGGGTGCAACTTGCTCGAAGCTGTGAATGTCATACGGCCAGCCATGCAGCAGGATCACCACCGGGCCGTCGGCCGGGCCTTGCTCTACGTAAGCCACATCGAGCACGCCAGCGTTGACGTGTTTCAGCGGGCCAAAGTCATCCGCCGCTGCGGCGGCTGGCTGGGGCTGCTGTGGTGCAGCCGTGGCCATGTTCGCCGCCAGCAGGCCAAGTGGCAGCAGGGCACAGGCGAGCAGCGTACGGCTGAAGCGGCGTGGCAGGGCGGTGGTCGAGTGGCGGGCAGACATTGGGCATCTCCTTGGCGAAGCCATCGGTGCGGGTTGATGGGTGCCAGTAAAGATGACGGCTGTATCGCGGATGTGTCCGCTCGGCCCGTAGGAAGCGTTCTTGTGTATCAGGTCTCAATTTGTACACATGAAGATACAAACACCGGCTGGCAGCGGGTTTTGCCGCTTCTGCTACGATCGATAAGTTTTCCCGGCCAAGGAGAGGCCCATGCATTACGTTGTGATTGAACCTCACCGCAGTGAGTACCCGCGGCCCATCCGCTTCGCCAAGGGCACCTTGCTGAACATTGGCCCACGCTACGAGGGCGAGCCAGGTTGGCAGGACTGGTACCTGTGCACCTGCACCGGCCAGGAGCCCGGCTGGGTGCCGGCCCAATTGATCGAGCGGCTCAGCGTGTGCCAGGGCAGGGCGCTGGACCACTACTCGGCGCATGAACTGGATGCCGACCCGGGGCAGTTGGTGCAGATGGTGCGCCCGCTCAATGGCTGGGTCTGGTGCAGGCGTCATGGCAGCGATGAGTTCGGCTGGTTGCCTGCGCAGAAGCTTCAGCAGCTGACCTGATGTACGCGTTCGCTCCAAGTACGCAGCTCCCACAAAAGAACCAGTGCCTCACATCTGATCCGCTTTTTTTCCATAAACCTGAATCTGTAACGGTATCAGCCCAAGCCCGACAATATGCCCATTCCCGCATCACACTTGTAGAGGTTCCAATGGGCAAGCTCGCGCTATTCCTGGGTGGTTTTCTGCTGCTGACCATTCTGATCGGTATTCTTGGCACCATTCCGCCAAGCTGACGTTAAACACCTATATCCCTCGCGGCCTGCCTTTCCTTCGGGCGGGCCCATTCCTCTTCATTGTTGGCCGATTCACCCTACCGATTTGTACGATAAGTCGTTCTTTGCACTGGGAAAACTGTCCACAAAAAACGTGGGTAGGTCTGTGGATAAAGTGCTGCAAGCCAGGCCCGCGGCGGGCTCTGTTAAATTGAGCAGAATTTGAGCAGCCGTTTCAGGGCGTTGTTTCAGTAGGCCAGACCGGCGCGGCGCAGGGCAGCCAGCAGGTCGCGTACCCGCGCCGGCAGCTCGCCGGCGGGGTACACGGCATGCATCTGCGGGTCCTGGCCGTTGCTGGAAGTCAGGCGGTACTGCGGGCATACCCGCACCAGCCGCCCGGCCTTGACCTGCGCTTCGCCGACCCAGGCGGCCAGGCGGGCGATACCGGCACCGGCCAGGGTGCTGTGGTACACCGCGTCACCTGAGTCCAGGCGCAGCCTGGGCCTGGGGCGCAGGCTGGTGATCTGGCCGTCGCGGCAGAAGTGCCAGGCCTTGAGGATGCGCGGGGCAGTGTGCAGGATCAGCGCGTGGCCTTCGAGGTCCTCGGGTTGTTGTGGCGTGCCGGCCAGTGCCAGGTATTCAGGGCTTGCATACAGGTGGCGCTGGTAATCCCACAGCGGGTAGCCGATCAGCTCGCTCGACTGCGGAAAGGCACCGCGCACCACAAAGTCGAACTTGCCTTGCAGCGGGTCCAGGGCCCCGTCGCTGTACTGCACGTCCAGGGTTACCTGGGGGTGGCAGCGGGAAAACTCGGACAGCACCTGGGGCAGTACATGTTCACCCAGTACCTGCGGCACGGCGAAGCGGATCCAGCCTTGTGCACTGCCGCTGAGCGCGGCCAGTTCGTCGGCAGCATCACGTTGCACATCCAGCAAGCGTTCGGCGTGTGGCAGCAGGCGCTCGCCGGCTTCGGTCAGGGTCACGGCATTGGCGTTGCGGTTGAGCAGTTTGCTCCCGGCGTTGTCTTCCAGGGTTTGTACCGCGCGGGTTACCGCACTGGGTGAGCGCCCCAGGGCGCGTGCGGCGGCGACGAAGCTGCGCTTGTGCGCCACGCTGACGAACGCCTGGATTTCCCGCAGCATGTCCAATGCCATTGCCTGCTCCTCGTTGCAGTTTTCGCAATATGGCATTTCAACACAAGCGCGGCACTTTGATTAGCCTTGCAGGCGTCTTCACTGCCTGGAACCGCGTCATGATGGATATCGCTGTGCTTTCCGTGTTCGCCTTCGCCGCTGGGCTGATCGACGCCGCGGTGGGGGGCGGTGGGCTGATCCAGATCCCGGCCTTGTTCAACGTGCTGCCCACCGCGCAACCGGCGGCATTGCTCGGTAGCAACAAGCTGGCGTCGGTGTGTGGCACGGCCTTCGCTGCGCGTTCGTTCATCCGCAGGGTGACGCTGGACTGGGGGTTGATCGTGCCGGCTGCGCTCAGTGCCTTCGTCATGTCGTTCGCCGGTGCCGCCACGGTGTCGCTGGTGCCGCCCAGCGTGATGCGCCCGGCGGTGCTGGTGCTGATCGTGCTGATGGCCATCTACACCTTCTGCAAGAAGGACTTCGGCACGCTGCACAAACCCACAAGGATCGGCCGCAAGGAGCAGTGCCTGGCGGTGCTGATCGGTGGCGCGATCGGCTTTTACGATGGCCTGTTCGGGCCGGGCACCGGCAGCTTCCTGATCTTCCTGTTCATCCGCTTCTTCGCTTTGGACTTCCTGCATGCCTCGGCATCGGCCAAGGTGGTGAACATCGCCACCAACCTTGCGGCACTGGTGTTCTTCGTGCCATCGGGCAACGTGCTGTACGCCATCGCCTTGCCCATGGCGGCGTGCAATATCCTCGGCGCGTTGACCGGTACCTGGCTGGCGGTGCGCAAGGGCGCGGGCTTTGTTCGCGGGCTGTTCCTGGTGCTGTTGTGCGTGCTGATCGCCAAGTTGACGTGGGACTTGCTGGCCGGCTAGCTCACATCACCTGGCGTTGCGGCTCGGCCTGCTCGACGCGGTTGCGGCCATGGGCCTTGGCTCGGTATAGCGCCTGGTCGGCACGCGCCAGCAGTTCGTCGAGGGTGGGGGCCGGCATGTCGGCGGCACAACCGGCCAGGCCGATACTCACGGTAATCTGCAGGTGTTGGTCGGCCTGCACCACATGCAGGTCCTGCACGGCGCGGCGCAGGCGTTCGGCAGTGAACTTGGCCCGGTCTGGTGCCAGGCCCGGGAGGATCACGACAAATTCCTCGCCGCCCAGGCGGGCGAACAGTTCGCCATCGTGCAGCTGGTCCTGCAGGGTGCCGGCGAACTGGCGCAGCACCTGGTCACCGATCGCATGGCCGTGGGCATCATTGATCGACTTGAAGTGGTCGATATCCAGCATCATCAGGGTCAGCGGCAGCGCCTGGGCGTGTTGTTGGCGGCTTTCCAGCAGCGCGTTGGCGCGGCGGGTGAAGGCGCTGCGGGTGAGTACGCCGGTGAGGTGGTCGATGGTGGCCTGATGCGCCAGGCGGGCCATCAGGCTGCGGTTGGCCTGGCTGACGCAGGCCACCACCAGCGGCCCGAGCACCAGCATGGCGATGCCCAGGCGCGCCGACATCAGCGTGGTTACCCCGGGTTCGCTTTGCGGCACGCTGAAATGCATGAGGTTTTGCGCCACCGCCACGATCAGCGTGCTGCCGGCGGTGAGTGTCAGCAGTGAGACCAGGAACGGTGAGTAAGTCCAGGCGCACCACAGCAGCGCGGCAATCGGGAAGGCAATAGCCCCGGGGCCGCCGAAGGCAATGCTGGACGCCAGCGAGGCCAGCAGCATCAACAACGGCGCCAGGCGGATGGCCTGGGCGCCACCGCGCACCAGGGCTCGCGCCGAGGGCGCCGTCAGCAGCACTGGCAGCACCAGCACGCTGGTCGAGAACTGTTCACTGAACCAGGCCAGCCAAGTGGCGCGCAAGGACTGTTCGAACCACGGCGCGGCCATTGCCGCCGCCATGCTGGCCGCCACTATCGCCCCGGCGGCACAGGCGCCGAACACGCTGAGCACGCCGTGGGGGGTACGCATGCGCCGGTGCAGGCGCGGCAAGCGCGAGAGCAGCAGCCAGAGTGTGACCACCACCCCCAGGTTGCACAGGTTGAACCACAGGGCCGGTACCCAGGCGCTGCCACACAGCAGGTCGGCGCCGACCATGGCCAGCCAGACCAGGGCAAAGCCCGTCAGCGTGGCCTGGCGGGGGTAGCGCAGCAGCACGCCGGCCAATACCGCGTTGACCGGCCAGAACAGCGACAGGGATTCGATCGGGCGGGCGAGGATGCCGCCCAGCGTCAGGGCGAAGGTCAGGCCGAGTAGAACGACGTAGTGCAACAAGCGCGATTGGGCTGGAAAAACCATGGGCTCGACCGGCAAAGCGGAAACGAAATCCAGGACAACGGCTTGAAGCACCTGGGGCAATTGCGCATAAGTGTGTTTCGTCAGAGGACTTGATGTCAATCTGCCGCGATTGGTCGAGATAATGCCAAATTGCCTTCATTCGAGGCGAGTTACCTCACAGCCCGAAGAACCACGGCACCATCAACACGGTCACCAGCATCACCAGTACGGTGAACGGCACGCCGACTTTGACGAAGTCGGCGAAGCGGTATTGTCCCGGGCCCAGTACCAGCGTGTTGACCGGCGATGACACCGGCGTCATGAACGCCGCCGAGGCGGCCAGCGCCACGGTCATGGCAAACGGGTAGGGCGACATGCCCAGCTGCGTGGCGGTGCTGACAGCCACGGGTGCCATCAGTACTGCAGTGGCCGTGTTGGAGATGAACAGGCCGATCAACGCCGTGACCGCGAACAGGCAGGCGAGGATGGCGCTGGGGCCGGCACCGCCCAGCACGCTGACCAGTCCGTCCACCGCCAGGTCGATGCCGCCGGTTTTCTGCAGTGCCTGCGCAAAGGGCAGCATGCCGACGATCAGCACCAGGCTTTGCCAGTGGATGGCCCGGTAGGCGCTGTTCATGTCGATGCAGCGGCCTGCGCCCATCAGCAGGCAGCCGATCAGGGCGGCAATCACATTGGGTACCGCGCCGCTGACCATCAGCCCGACCATCACCGCCAGGCTCAGCAGCGCCTGTGGTGCGCGGGTGCGGGCGGGCGCGACCAGGTCGATTTCCGCGGGCAGGCTCAGCACCAGGAAGTCCTTGGGCTTGCCTTGCAACTGGCGCACGGCCTTCCACGGGCCGACTACCAGCAAGGTGTCGCCCAGGCGCAGCTTTTCTTCCACCAGCTGTTCTTCGATCGCCACCTGCTCGCGGCGCAAGCCCACCACGTTGAGGTCGAAGCGAGTGCGGAAGGCCAGTTCGAGAATGCTCTTGCCGAGCAGTTTCGAGCCCGGTGGCAGCAATACCTCGGCCATGCCCAGCTCCTGGGACTGGTCAATGAAGTAGGCGGCCTTGAAGTGCAGTGGTTCCAGTTGCATGGTCTGGCACAGGCTGCGCAGGTCGTCGCGGTTGGCGAACAGGTCGAGCAGCAGCACATCGCCCTGGTGCAGCACGGTGCTGGAGTCGGCGGCGATCACCCGCGTGGTGAACTTGTGCTGGCGTTCGATACCGATCACGTTGGCGCCATGCCGGGTGCGCAGCTCCAGCTCGCCCAGGGTATGACCGATCAGCGGCGAGTGGGGACGGATGCGCAGGCGACGTTCGCGGCCGTTGAGCTTGTAGTCCAGCACCAGGTCCAGCAGGGTGCGGCGGCTTTCCACGCGGCCGTCCTTGCGCACTTCGCCATTCAGCCAGTGCCGGGTCAGCAGCATGTAGCCGATGCCGAGCACCAGTACCACCAGGCCGAACGGGGTGAAGCTGAAGAAGCTGAAGCCCGCTTCGCCATGGCGCACCAGTTCGCTGTGCACCACCACGTTGGGCGGTGTGGCCACCAGGCTGAGCATGCCGCTGATCAGGCCGGCGAAAGCCAGCGGCATCATCAGGCGGGCGGGTGAAAGCTGCAGGCGTGCGGCGATGCTCAGCACCACCGGAATGAAAATGGCCACCACGCCGGTGGAGCTCATCATCGAACCCAGCCCTGCCACGGCCACCATCAGCAACACCAGCAGGCGCGCCTCGCTGTTGCCGGCCCGCTCGCTCATCCATTCGCCGATACGGTAGGCAATGCCGGTGCGCACCAGGCCTTCACCGATCACGAACAGGGCGGCGATCAACACCACATTGGGGTCACTGAAACCGGCCAGCGCCTGCTCCACGGTGAGGATGCCCGACAGCGGCAGGGCGAGGATCACCAGCAGCGCGACCACGTCCATGCGCGGGCGGTTGATGACGAACAGGGTGATGACGATGGCCAGCAGGCCGAGGACCCAGAGCAGCTCTTGGTTCATGGGGAGGGGGTGTTCCTTCACACGGGGGCACGATAGACAGTAGCAGCCAGTTTGCAGGATCGTGGTGAAGGGGGTGTTGATGTGCTGCAACAAAAAGGGCCGCTAGGCGGCCCATCGCTGGCAAGCCAGGCTCCCACAATGACTGCGCATGGCTTGAGGTCAATGCG
>NZ_DKHD01000028.1:0-660 GCF_002453565.1 Pseudomonas sp. UBA6753
CGGACCACGTTCTGGTGCGGCAGCAGCGTGCCCTTGGGCTTGCCGGTGGAGCCGGAGGTGTAGATCACGTAGGCCAGGTTCTGCGGGGCTAGGTCGATATTCGGGTTGGCATCGCTGTAGCCGGTCAGGTCTTCGACATCCAGATCCAGGCTGTGCAGGCCAACCGGGATCGGCAGGGCTTCACGCAGGTGCGACTGGGTCAGCAGCAAGGCAATGCCACTGTCGGCGAACATGTAACTGAGGCGGTCTTCCGGGTACTCCGGGTCCAGCGGCACATAGGCGCCACCGGCCTTGAGAATGCCCAGCAGGCCAACCACCATGTCCAGGCTGCGCTCCATGGCGATGCCCACCAGCACATCCGGGCCGACACCGCGCTCGATCAGCTTGTGCGCCAGCTGGTTGGCCCGGCGGTTCAGCTCGCCGTAGCTCAGGGTCTGCTCGCCGAAGGTGACTGCCGGCGCCTCGGGGGCGGCGACCACCTGGGCCTCGATCAGCTCATGAATGGTTCGCTCATCCGGGAAGGCGACGGTGTTGCGGTTCCAGTCACGCAGCACGGCCTGCTGCTCGTCCTCGCCCAGCAACGGCAGCTCACTGATGCGTTGCTCGGGCTGGCGCACGATGGCTTCGAGCAGGTTGAGCCAGTGCCGCGCCATACGCTCG
>NZ_DKHD01000028.1:738-5404 GCF_002453565.1 Pseudomonas sp. UBA6753
GGCGCTCGGTCTCGACCCGGTTGCGGTTGGCCGTGGGCACACCAACACGGATGTCGGCCTGGCCCGAGTAGCGATGCAGCAGGGTCTGGAAGCTGGCCAGTAACAGCATGAACGGCGTCACGCCCTGCTGCTGGGCAACGCGCTTGAGGTTGGCCGCCAGCTCATTGCCCAACTCAATCGGCCAACGCGCGCCTTGGTGGCTCGGTACTGCCGGGCGCGGATGGTCCAACGGCAGCTCCAGCACCGGTTGCTCATCACCCAACTGTTCGGTCCAGTAGGCCAGCTGCCGCGCCTGCTCACCGGCCTCCATCCAGTTGCGCTGCCACACGGCAAAGTCCGCGTACTGGATCGGCAAGGGCGGCAACTGCGGCACCTGGCCCTGGCTGTAGCCGGCATACAGTTGCACCAGTTCGTCGACCAGCACCGGCATCGACCAGCCATCGGCGACGATATGGTGCAGGGTCAGCACCAATACATGCTGGTCCGCCGCCACGCGCAGCAGCCTGGCCCGCAGCAGCGGCCCCTGCTCCAGGTCGAACGGTTGTCCTGCTTCGGTCTCGACCCAGGCCCGCACAGCGGCCTCGTCGGCGTGCGCCTGCTCCTCGATGGCCAGCTCGAACGGCACTTGAGCATGAATGACCTGCACTGCCTGTTCGCCGTCCAGGCGGAAGGTGGTGCGCAGGGTTTCGTGGCGCTCGATCAAGGCGCCGAAGGCTTGTTGCAGAGCAGCGATATCCAGCGCCCCGGCCAGCTTCAGTGCGGCCGGAATGTTGTAAGTGGCGCTGTGCGGTGCCCATTGCCACAAGAACCACTGCCGTTGCTGGGCGTAGGAAAGCGCTAGCGGCTGCGCCCTGCTCACGCATTCGATGACGGCAGCCTGTGCCCGTTCACCGTGCTCGGCACGTTTGGCAAAGTCCCTCAACACCGGAGCCTCGAACAGGGTAAGCAACTGCACGTCCAGCCCCAAGTGCTGACGAATGCGGGCAATCACCGAAACTGCCAGCAGAGAATGCCCGCCCTGCAGGAAGAAGTGGTCGCCGAGGCCGACCCTCTCCACCTTCAGCACATCGGCCCAGATCGCCGCGATCTGCTGCTCCAGATCGCTCTGCGGGGCGACGTACTCGCCCTGCGACTGGCTGGCATCCGGCTGCGGCAGGGCCTTGCGGTCCAGCTTGCCGTTCGGCGTCACTGGCAGCTTGCCGAGCAGCAGCAGGTGCGCGGGCACCATGTAGTCCGGCAAACCGGCCTTCAGCGCCTCGCGCAGGCTGTCGCGCAATGCGCCTTCGTCTTGCGTGCTGTCGGCAGGCACCACATAGCCCACCAGCTGCTTGCCGCTTGGCCCGTCCTGGGCCAGCACCACGGCTTCTTGCACACTCGGCAGCTCCAGCAAGCGCGCCTCGATCTCGCCCAGTTCGATACGCAGGCCGCGGATCTTCACCTGGTGGTCGATGCGCCCGGCGTAGTCGATCACGCCATCGGCGCGGTAGCGCGCCAGGTCGCCGGTACGGTACAGGCGCCCGCCGTTGTCGCTGAACGGGTCCGGCACGAAGCGTTCGGCGGTCAGCGCCGGGCGTTGGTGGTAACCGCGGGCCAGGCCTACGCCGCCGAGGTACAGCTCGCCAGCACTGCCGCGCACCGCCGGTTGCAGGCTGCCTTCGAGGATGTGGGTCTTGAGGTTGTCGATCGGCTGGCCGATCGGCACGCTGATGCTTTCGTCCGGCTGGCAGGTCCAGTGGGTCACGTCGATCGCCGCTTCGGTCGGGCCGTACAGGTTGTACAGGCCCGCCGCCGGCAGGCGTTGCAGGGTCTGGCGGGCCAGTTCGGCCGGCAACGCTTCACCGCTGCACACCACGCGCTTGAGACTGACGCAGCTTTCGACCGCTTCGTGGGTCATGAACGCCTGCAGCATCGACGGCACGAAGTGCAGCGTGCTGATGCCGTAATGGTTGATGGTTTCGACCAGCAACTGCGGGTCGCGGTGCGCGCCCGGCTGGGCCACGACCAGGCGCGCGCCGGTCATCAGTGGCCAGAAGAACTCCCACACCGACACGTCGAAGCTGAACGGGGTTTTCTGCAGCACGCTGTCGCTGGCGTCCAGCCCGTAGGCCTTCTGCATCCAGCACAGGCGGTTGACCAGCGCCTGATGGCTGTTGCCAGCGCCCTTCGGGCGACCGGTGGAGCCGGAGGTGTAGATCACGTAGGCGAGGTTCAGCGGGGCCACGTCGACGTTCGGGTTGGCATCGCTGTAGCCGTCGAAGTTCTCGGTATCCAGGTCCAGGCTGCGCAGGCCGGCCGGGATCGGCAGGGTCTCGCGCAAGTGCGACTGGGTCAGCAGCAAGGCGATGCCGCTGTCCTCGAACATGTAGCTCAGACGGTCCTGGGGATATTCCGGGTCCAGCGGCACATAGGCGCCGCCGGCCTTCACGATACCCAGCAAGCCGATGACCATCTCCAGGCTGCGCTCCATGGCGATGCCCACCAGCACGTCCGGGCCCACGCCCTGCTCGCGCAGCTTGTGCGCCAGCTGGTTGCTACGGCGGTTGAGCTCGGCATAGCTCAGGGTCTGCTCGCCAAAGGCCAGCGCCGGGGCATCCGGGGTGGCGAACACCTGGGCTTCGATCAGCTGATGGATGCTTTGCCCTGCCGGAAAGTCCGCTTCGGTGGCGTTCCAGTCGCGCACGATGATGTGCCGCTCAGGCTCGCCCAGCAGCGGCAGGTCGGCAACCCGCTGCCCAGGCTCGCATACGATCCCCTGCAGCAGGTTCAGCCAATGCCGGGCCATGCCCTCGATGGTCGCCGCGTCGAACAGGTCGGTGGCGTAGGTCAGTGCCGCGCCAATGACCTGCTCGTGCTCGAAGGTATCCAGGGTCAGGTCGAACTTGGCCGTGTGGCTGTCCCAGACCAGCTCTTCCATCTGCAGCCCTTGCAGGCTACGGCGCTCGCCCTTGGCCTGGGTCTGGTGGTTGTACATCACCTGGAACAGCGGGCTGTGGCCCAGGTTGCGCTCGACCTGCAAGGCCTCGACCAACTGCTCGAACGGCAGGTCCTGATGGGCCTGGGCACCCAGTGCGCGTTGCTTCACCTGCTGCAGCAGCTCAATGAAGGTCATCTGCAGGTCGAACTCGGCCCTTAGCACCTGGGTGTTGACGAAAAAGCCGATCAGGCGCTCGGTCTCGACCCGGTTGCGGTTGGCAACCGGTACACCGACGCGGATGTCTGGCTGGCCGCTGTAGCGGTGCAGCAGCGCCTGGAAGCTGGCCAGCAACAGCATGAACGGCGTCACGCCCTGCTGCTGTGCCAGCTGCTTGAGCGCCCCGGCCAGTTGCTGGTCCAGAGCGACCTTTACCCGTGCGCCCTGATGGCTGCTCACGGCGGGCCGCGGGCGGTCGGTGGGCAGCTCCAGCACGGGCTGCTCTTCCCCCAGTTGCGCGGTCCAGTAGGCCAGTTGCCTTTCCTGCTCGCCGGCCTCCATCCAGTTGCGCTGCCAGGTGGCGTAATCGGCGTACTGCACCGGCAGTGTCGGCAACGCCACGGGTTGGCCCTGGCTGTGGCCGTGGTAGAGCTGCACCAGCTCGTTGACCATTTCCGGCATCGACCAGCCGTCGGAGACGATGTGGTGCAGGGTCAGCACCAGAACGTGTTCGTCTGCTGCCTGGCGCAACAGGCGCACACGCAGCAGCGGGCCCTGTTGCAGGTCGAAAGGCAGGTGGGCTTCGGCCTCGACACGCTGACGCAGGTGGCTGTCATCGGCCTGCGCCAGCACTTCAACGGCCAGTTCGAAAGGGACATGTGGGTGGATCACCTGAACCGCTTGCTCCCCTTCCAGGCGGAAGGTGGTACGCAGCGTTTCGTGGCGCTCGATCAGGGCCTCGAAACTGCGCTGCAGGGCTTGGGTATCCAGGTGGCCTTTGAAACGCAAGACGGACGAGAGGTTGTACGCGCTGCCCACCTCGCCCAGTTGCGACAGTATCCACAGGCGCTGCTGAGCGTAGGAAAGCAGCACCGGCTCTGCAGGATCCCTCGGGAAGATCGGCGTGACACCGTACAGGTTCACGCCTTGTTTCTTGAGCAAGGCTGCCAACGCCTTACGTTTTTGGGTGGACAACGATACGACCGTATCGAGCAGCTCTTGCACAGGGAATCTCCTAAGAAATCAGCTCATCAATTTCCTCCGTAGTTAGACGGTTGAGTGGTGGCATGGATTTAGATGGAAATTCGGGGGAGGCAGCGCCCGGTGCATGTACAGCGTCAGCCTGATACCTGCACCGAACCCACTTCCCATGGCACTGCACATAACTCATTGAATTGGCAGGGCCCCTGTGGGACTCGGAAGCCTGCGCCGTACCTGTAGGAGCGGGCGCGCCCGCGAACACCGGCGCAGCCGGTGCCACCCACCGCGTCACCTGCTTCGCGGGCATGCCCGCTCCCACAAGCACCCCATCAGCTGAAGGAATGCGCTGTACCTGTAGGAGCGGGCGCGCCCGCGAACACCGGCGCAGCCGGTGCCATCCACCGCGTCGCCTGCTTCGCGGGTAAACCCGCTCCCACAGGGCCCCCACCAGCTGAAGGAATGCGCCATACCTGTGGGAGCGGGCGCGCCCGCGAAGAATCCGACGCGGTGCATGGCACCGGCTACGCCGGTGTTCGCGGGCATGCCCGCTCCCAC